>CAYMXK010000323.1:0-5634 GCA_964393915.1 uncultured Prolixibacteraceae bacterium | reverse complement strand
ATGGAGTACCAGATAATGAACATCCTTGGGTAACTACAAATACAGAGCTTTTCAGAATTTACATGGATTATCTAAAGGAAAATAAATTCCAAGTCATTGCTATGCGCGAACTTTCCCGGTATATTAATCCTAAAATCCATCCCAAAGATCCATGGAAAATTATCGAAAAGCGGAAAAAGAAAAATAGAGGAAGAAATCTCATGTAAACTGATAGAGATAGAGCATAAATAAAGCATCTATTCAAACATTATGTAATATATTTTAATCTAAAAAAATTGTATGTCACACTTCAATTGCAAATTACCCCCAATGAAAATATTTCACTTGATAAGTTACCTAATTGCAATCCTGTTTATTTCATCTTGCGTACATAAAAACGCAGAGATTTCAAATGAATTGCTCGAAAGCGGGTTCGTCAATCCCCCTGATTCTATCCAGACGAGTGTTTACTGGTACTGGATATCCGACAATATTTCAAAGGAAGGAGTGGTAAAAGATCTGGAATCGATGAAGAAGGTTGGTATCAACCGAGCATTTATCGGAAATATTGGGTTGAGTGATACTCCTTATGGAAAGGTAAAAATGTTGAGTGAAGAATGGTGGGAAATTCTTCATATAGCATTGAAAACAGCGACCGGGTTGAACATCGAAATCGGAATTTTTAATTCACCGGGTTGGAGCCAGGCGGGCGGACCGTGGATTAAATCAGAAGAAGCGATGCGCTACCTGACGGCTTCAGAACTACGCGTTATCGGGCCTCAGAAACTCATCCACAAGCTGGAAAAACCGATTGAAATCTTTCAGGACGTGAAGCTTATTGCTTATCCGGCTCCAAAAAATGACCAATTGATGCTCAATTTGCAGAACGGGAAAATAACCTCTTTCCCCCGGGTTGCCGGCTTGTCAGGTCTTTTGGATGGTGATCCCAAAACCGGAATTTCATTCCCCGAAGGGCCCGAGTTTATCCTCGACCTGGAGGCAAATGAACCTTTTACAGCACGCAGTCTGACCTTGCAGACTACCGAAAAACCTATTTTTGCCCAAGCTATATTACAGTTTAAAAAATCCGATGGGGATTATCAGACACTTTCCACATTCCAGATTGATCGGTTCAATACGGAACTTTACGTGGGTTTCAAACCATATGCTCCCATAGTTATATCTTTCCCGGAAACTACGGCAACTTCTTACCGGCTTATTCTAAAAAATAACACACCGGGAACAGGGCTTGCTGAGGTCAGTCTTTCTGCTTCGCCCCGGGTGGAGAGCTATGCAGAAAAAACGCTGGCTAAAATGCACCCTACTCCGTTGCCTTACTGGCACGAGTACCAATGGGCACAGCAGCCCGAGCCTGCCGATAAGTCTATGGTGATTGATGGCACCAAAGTGATTGATATCTCTCAAAACATGTCTGCTGATGGCACTCTGACTTGGAATGTGCCTGAAGGAAAATGGATCATCCTACGCACCGGAATGACACCCACCGGAACCCAAAACAGCCCCGCATCGCCCGAAGCAACGGGTTATGAGGTGGATAAAATGAGTAAAGAACATGTGGCAACGCACTTTGAGGGGCATATGGGAGAAATTCTGAAGCGTATTCCCGAAGCTGATCGAAAGTGTTTCAAAGTAGTGGTTCAGGATAGTTACGAAACTGGTGGACAAAATTTTACGGATGGATTTTTGAACGAATTTAAACAAAAATACGGATATGATCCTACTCCATACTTACCTGTTTATCAGGGTTTCGTAGTTAACAGTCAGCAGGAATCAGACCGTTTCCTTTGGGATATGCGCCGAATGGTAGCGGACAAAGTAGCTTACGATTATGTGGCTGGCTTGAGAAAAGTCAGCCACAAAAATGGATTGACTACCTGGCTGGAGAACTACGGCCACTGGGGTTTTCCTGGAGAATTTTTAATGTATGGTGGTCAGTCTGACGAAATCGCTGGAGAATTCTGGAGCGAAGGTGAGCTCGGCGACATCGAAAACCGTGCAGCGACCTCTTGCGGTCATATCTACGGGAAAACAAAAATCTCCTCAGAGTCTTTTACCAGCGCGGGTAACCCGTTTAGTAGGCATCCGTCAACGATCAAACAACGTGGTGATCGATTTTTTGCTGAAGGGATCAACAACACGCTGCTGCACGTGTTTATTGCACAGCCATATGAAGACAAAAACCCCGGTATGAACGCCTGGTTTGGTACTGAATTTAATCGAAAAAACACTTGGTTCTCACAGTTGGATGTTTTTATCAACTATTTGAAACGAACAAATTATATGCTTCAACAGGGGTTGAATGTAGCTGATGTGGCCTATTTTATTGGAGAAGATGCTCCAAAAATGACTGGAGTTACAGATCCACCCCTTCCAGTGGGATATCAATTTGATTATATGAATGCGGAGGTTATTGAAAAATATATGACCGTAAAAAACGGATTCATTACTTTACCTCATGGAACCCAATACAGGATCATGGTTTTACCCAAAATGGAAACTATGCGCCCGGAACTATTGACGAAAATTAAGCAACTGGTAATAGATGGCGCGGTAATATTAGGACCGGCACCCATACGCTCGCCAAGTTTGCAGAATCAACCTGCAGCCGACCAACAAATTCAGCAGATGGCCGCTGAACTCTGGGGCAACGTGGATGGGGTGAATGTTAAATCCCGAAAAGTCGGCAAAGGAATGATCATGAATGGCCTCGATATGAAAGAAGCTTTTGCTCTGATCAATTGTGTGCCTGATTGTAAGTTGCCTGATGATAATTCGATTCATTACGGTCACCGTAAAGTGGGCGCTCGTGAAATCTATTTCGTAACCAATCAAACTGCGGAAGCAAAAACCATCACTCCAGAATTCAGGGTTAAAGGAAAACAACCCGAACTTTGGGAAGCAACCACCGGAAATATCCGAATCCTCCCTGCATATACTCAAAACGAAAATACAACCACAGTACCACTAAAATTGGAACCCAATGAAAGTGTATTTGTAGTTTTCATAAAATCAGCAGGGAAGTCTTCAACAGAAAACGTTGAAGCCAATTTCCCTAATCCGGCAGTACTTGCTGAGCTGAATCGACCATGGACTGTTCAATTTGATCCGATGCATAGAGGACCGGAGCTGCCAGTGGTTTTCGAAACGCTTACAGACTGGACAACTTCTACTGATGAGCGAATCAAATATTATTCAGGAACTGCGGTTTACACTCACAAATTTAAGCTTGAAAAATTGCATTCCGGAGAAAATGTGATTATCAATCTTGGAAGTCTCAGTGCTATGGCAAAAGTTACTGTTAACGGCACTTATGCAGGCGGAATCTGGACAAAACCATACCATCTTGACATTACGAAATGGATTAGGGAAGCCGAGAATGAACTACAGATAGAAGTGGTGAACACGTGGGTGAATCGCTTGATTGGCGATAGCAAATTACCTGTCGATCAGCGCCCCACCTGGTGCCCTGTTAATCCATTCAACTCAGAAAATCCGCTGCAGCCTTCCGGTCTGTTTGGGCCGGTTCAGGTGTTGAGTGTGAAGTATTAAGATTAAAAATATACAAATATTATGAATTCAAGAGAACGTGTTTTAAAGGCTTTTAAACGTCTTCCCGGACTACCAGACAGGGTTCCGGTACAATTTGATCTGTGTCGCAAGTTGGCTGACCATTTTGGGAAAGAGTTGGGGATTCCTATCATCTATACTGAAAACCCATATGAAGATGTGACTTATCGCATTAGCGCAAACGAATTGCGTGTAACAATGGGAAGCGATGTAATCATTACAGGGGCATCAGTCTCCGACAATTATAAGATTGTTAAAGACGAACAAGGTTGTTGGAAAAATGAGTATGGTATGAAAATGCGGCAGGGCGATATTTATGTGGAGGTAATCGAATATCCATTGGCAAATGCAGAAACCAAAGAGGATATTGAAACCTTTAAATTTCCCGATCCGAATGCTCCCGGGAGATTTCGTGATGCTGAAGCCTTAGTTAAGAAATACAAAAATGATTATCTGATTTTTGGCGATATAGAAGTCACAGTATTTTCATTAGCACACCAATTGGTTGGAATGGAAAAACTGCTTGTGGATATGATGATGGAAACGGAATATGTAATCCCATTGTTTGAAGCCTGCGCTGAATACCAAACTCAAATAGGCCTTCGATTGATCGAAAAAGGAGTTGATGCTATTTGGGTTGGTGATGATTTTGGAACTCAAACCAACCTGATTATTCCACCGGAAACTTTCCGCGTGCAGTTAAAGCCAATATATAAAATGATGATAGACCGGTTTAAAAAAGCCAAACCAGATATCATTCCAATTCTGCATTGCGATGGGGCAGTTGCCGAACTTCTCGATGACATTCGTGAAATCGGTTTCGAAGTTTTTAATCCAGTTCAACCCGGTGTCCCCGGGCATTTGGCAGTTGAAATAAAAGAACGTTTTGGCGATCAGTTTGCTTTCTGGGGAGCTATCGACCAGCAAGACTTATTGCCAAATGGTTTGGATGAGGAACTTGAGCAAGATATCATTGAAAAGATTGGCATTTTGGGTAAAGATGGTGGGTACATGATTGCGCCTGCACATATAATTCAGAATGATGTTTCACCCGAACGGGTACTGAAATTCATAGAATTGTGCAAGAAGCATGGCTGATAATAATTAAGTATATGAAGCTGAAGCAATAAACGATACCATTTTTAGGTTCAAAAGTCCCAATTGAATTTTAACAAAAATGAACATTTTGCAATAATGTGGTAACATCTTTACTTGATAATTAGCTTGCTGAAGAATAATAGTAAGTCGATTGACTTCATCGTCAAGAACCTATCCGTGCGCTAAAGTACTTAAATTGTATCTTAAGAAAATTGTTTACTTTAGTCGCCAATAAATTAAATTTCATGTCGGGCATGTCAGACAACGAAAAAGATGATTTACTTCAAAATATTTGGAAAATGTTTTTACAAGGGGATGATAAAGCTCTTTCTTCCATTTATTTTGAGTTTTTCGATATGCTCCTCAATTTTGGAATGAAATATTCATCTGATCGCAGTTTTGTAGAAGATTGTATTCAAAATCTATTTGTCGATTTGTTGAAGAACAGACAAAAACAAAGGGTTATAGAAAATATCAGATTTTACCTTCTAAAATCACTTCGAAACCAAATGGCCTCCGAAAAGCGGAAAACGAAAAAAATGATACCGATTGATGATACAAGTAAAGCAGATTTCAGGATTAGTTATTCTGTTGAAAACTCTTTAATTGCATGTGAAACCGATGAAATGCGTTCCAGGTTTTTACAAATGGTATTTAAAGATCTTACAGCCCGCCAAAAAGAAGCCTTATACCTGAAATTCAATTGTGGTTTTGATTACATTCAGATTTCCGAACTGATGCAAATCAGCGTTGAATCAACCCGAACCATGGTTTACAGGACGCTAAAAACGATAAAAGAAACATTTGATACCGGCTACTACTCAAATCTCATTTTGTTTAGTTTCTTTATTTCACGGAAATAGTCGAATAGAGTTGTCGGTAAGTATATAGTATATTTTATTTACTGCATTTTTTTTGAATTCTTTGTCTATATATCTTCTCTTATTGCTACTTATTATTGTAACACTT
>CAYMXK010000322.1:0-5634 GCA_964393915.1 uncultured Prolixibacteraceae bacterium | reverse complement strand
ATAAACTCCACAATACTCTCGGGGAGTTTGTATTTTCTGGCAGTTTTAATGCCATGTTTGACGTGATCAATAATTATTTCAGCACTTTCACGGTAGCTCATCTGGTCGTGCGGATTCATGCCCATTTCCTGGTTCTCTATGAAAAAGGTAGGTTTTTCTGCTTTGCCAATATCGTGATAAAGCGCGCCGGCCCTTACCAGAAAAGGATTACCTCCGATTTTCAGGATGATCTCTTCTGCCAGGTTGGCTATTTGCATCGAGTGCTGAAATGTACCCGGAGCCTCTTCTGCCAGTTTTCGCAACAGCGGCTGGTTGGTGTTTGATAGTTCGATCAGGGTAACATCAGACAGAAAGCCGAAAATTTTCTCGAATATATAGATAAGCGGATAGACCACTAAAATCAGGAGGCTGCTCCAGGCAAACCATTGCAACATCCTGAAATTATAGGTAATCAATGTTCCTTCGCTGATGAGCGTAACGGCGGTAAAAACCAAACCATAGGTAAGGGCAACAAGCAGGGAGGCAATAACCACATCAACACGGCGGTGCATTCTGTTAAGACTGAACACCGCTGCCATGCCGGCGGTGACCTCGAGCAAAACAAATTCGTAATTGTTGGGGGCATAAAACCCTATCAGCAGGGAGGTGATGATAAGCGTAAATATGGCGGTCCTGGGGTCATAAAACGTCCGGACCACCACCGGAAGTATGGCCAGGGGAACCATGTAAATATGCAGGTTTTCGTAGGAGTTAACCGCCAAGGCAACAAATACAACAAAAACAATCCAGAACAGCAGAAAGAAGAGGCCCCTGGAGTCGTTCAGAATATTCGGTTTATAAATGTACAGGTAGCTGAACAGCATCGTAAGAAATATCAGGATTAAAACCAGTTTCCCGATAGATATTAGGTGGCTGTTGATGCCTTCTCCTCTTTTCTTTTCATACGACCACTTTAATGATTCGAGTATTTGTAGCTTTTCATCATTCACAATTTCCCCTTCAAGTATGACTCGCTCGCCCGACTGCACCATTCCCCGCGCTGTTGACAAGCCGCTTTCAAGCCTTTGCAGTTCAGCTTTGGAATAGTTTTCATCGTACCTTAAATTGCTTTTGATGTATTTTCCGGGATCAAGGGAGGCGATTATATTGCTCATGCTTTGGTAACGGCGAATGGCTTCATTTACCTGTTCCCTGAAAAGGTTGTACGCCAGTTTTTCAGACAGCAGATTGACAATCTGTGTTCTGGAAACAACATTTCCGTGGACGACAGATATCTCACTTTTGTCTTTCAGGAATTCGAGCGATTCAGGCGAAGAGGCGAGAATACCATTGCTGTAAAGGGTTTTTAAGCCTAAAGTTAATGCACTGACAAGTTCTGCCTTTGCAGGATAATCGACTTCTGAAACGAAAGCCAGGTCATTGGTCAGTTCAGTGATTTTTTGAATATATACGGTCGTATCGGCTACAAAGTAAGGGGCGAAATTTTTCATCACTTCCCTTCTTTCTGCTTCAATTTCGCCGGATGATTTCAGAATGGCAAAATCGAAAGGGGCCACCAGGTTTTCGTGCCTCCAGGGCGCCCCCTTTTGAAATTCAAACTTAAACCGGGGCTCAGAAGGCAGCACCAGAAAGAGGATTACAGTTGCCATCGCAAAAAATGTAATCCTAAAAATGATCCTTGAATAGCTTAACATCTTATCTTTTAGAGTCTTCATGATTTTTTTACCCTTCTGAAATTAATACTCAAAAATCGTTGCAGAAATTATATATTTGATTTCGTAAAATAACAAAAATTTCTAATGCGATTCGGTATTTCCGGTTTAAGTTTAATTCCAGTGCGCAGGGAGCCTTCGGAGCGTAGTGAGATGGTAACCCAGATTCTCTTTGGGGAGCACTTCGAAATCGTTGAATATTTGCCGGGCTGGTGCCATGTATTATTAGCCTACGATGGTTACGAAGGTTGGATTGATCATAAAATGATAACTCCCCTGAATGACCGGCAGTATATGAAAGTGGAAAAGTCACCTAATGCCGTAACCACTGATATTTTTACGCCTGTTCCTGTGTCGAAGGAGCAGAACCTGATGCTTGTCGCTGGCAGCACTTTGCCAGTATGGCGACCGTACCTCAAACAATTTACCCTCGACGGGGATACGTATATTATGCAAGGGAATGTGGCCCATGGAACCTTGAAGGATCCCAGGGCATTGATAATTGCCCAGGCCCTGAAATATTTCAATGCGCCCTATTTGTGGGGAGGCAGGAGCCCGATGGGGATCGACTGCAGCGGGCTCACCCAGGTGATATACAAAATGGCAGGGATAAAGCTTCCCCGCGATGCCAGCGAACAGGTTTTTGCGGGAACCCCCCTGAGTTTTGTAGAAGAAACCCGGCCAGGAGACCTGGCATTTTTTGACGATGAGGAGGGGCGGATAGTCCACGTGGGCATTATATGGAAACAGAACAAAATAATTCATGCATCAGGTAAAGTAAGGATCGATAACGTGGACCAGTATGGGATTTTTAATGTAGATACAAAACGTTACACCCATAAAATGCGTGTAATGAAGAAAATAATCTGATTATGGAACGGACCGAAATTTTCATTTATCTTCTTTTTACATTTGCTGTAATAGTTTTGGTTATCAGGTATTGGAAAACAGGCAGAAAAGACTGAAACTTCATAAAGTATGTATACCTATTTATATCCGAGACCTGCCCTTACCGTCGATGCTGTAGTTGTGGCAGGTCATCCATCAGCTTACCAACTGCTGCTTATCGAACGTAAAAAAGATCCGTTTGCGGGTAAATGGGCTTTGCCGGGTGGGTTTGTTGATATGGAGGAGACCCTTGATCAGGCCTGTATCCGTGAACTGAAGGAGGAAACAGGACTTGAGCTTCCTGAGATGGAGCAATTCCGGGTGTTCGATGCGATAAACCGTGATCCCCGGCACCGGACAGTTTCCGTGGTTTTTTATGCATTTATCAGTGAACCGATGGCAGTTTCCGGCGCTGACGATGCCGCACGGGCACAGTGGTTTCCCATTGATGATCTCCCGGCGCTGGCCTTTGACCACGACGAAATTGTAAAAATGTTTATGCAAAAAATACCGGGATAAGTGCAGCCTTTCATCCTTCAGCACTATTTTAAATGTGCAGCAGCCTCCGGTCCCGTGCAAAACAAAAGGTCCAGTATGCTAAGACCCGGAACAAAGGGATATTTATCTTCAAATACCTGAGTATAGGGTACTGGATAGTAGGCGGAATCAAATGTGCGGATTTCTGTTTTAGGGGATATCTTCTCCCTGTAGTTTAAAAAGGGCATTTCCAGACATTCAAAATCTCCGGTAAAGCTTAATTCCTTATTTATCCTGAGAAGATCAAGCATGGTTTGTGTAATCCCTGTGTTAAGATCGAAAAGATACGTAGGTCTTTTCTCAAAAAAGGGAACAATGTCGTCGACATAATACTCAAACCAGGGAGAATTGCTGTAGGCAGAAAAAACAGACCTCCAGTGGTTTCTTTGCCATGGTGTGTGGTAGGCTATCCGGATATCGGTAATTTTTTGCCCCGGCCTGCGGCCATGCTCCACAGGAACAACCAGCGGCATCGGCCCGTTGGCTGCCATAATCACGCAACGGTTTCTAAAGGTCTGCTTTATAAAATGTTCGTGTTTTTCAATAATAACCTGCGGGGCATGCAAAATAGTGCGAAAATAATATACGGGGCCGAAAAATGCTGTCGATAAAAGCACCGGAAGGTTGGCTGTATGTATCATTCCCTGAAAAATCCGCCTTTGGATGAGTTCTCCTCATCGTCTTCCTCATCGTCAGCCCCATAATCATCGTCATCCATTTCATCAAATGAAACGCCTTCGGGGTGTGGTTTGTGCTTCACCTGCCGGGGATTGACTTCGAGCCTCTCTTTTTCCTTCCTGGTTCTCGAAAGCTCGCTCTTAAGCTTCCATATGCGTGGGATGTAGGAAAAATGTGGCAGCAGATATCCGATCAGAAGACAAACCAGAATGAGCAGCACGAGTGGGATGTTAACGTTCCAGAAAAACAGCATAATTGCCACTGATTCAGAATTCTGAAGGGTGAAAATTACCAGAAATATGGCCAGAACCAATAATAGTACCAGTTGCACATTTATCGGATTTTTTTTTATGTCATTCATAGTGTTTGATTTTGTTCAATACTTGACAGAAAGCTTCAACCGGGTTAAATGTACAAAAAAGGATGATGTTTTGGAGCACCATCCTTTATAAATATTCTAGTGGATCGACCGGAACAACCGGTTGATGCGGATGTTTCCGGGGATACGCTTGTCTTTGTCGAGTGATAACCAGATAAATACAGCCTTACCTACGATGTGGTCTTCCGGAACAAATCCCCAATACCTGGAGTCTGCCGAATTGTGGCGGTTGTCACCCATCATCCAGTAGTAGTCCATTTTAAAAGTGTATGAACCGGCCGGTTCGCCATTGATATATACCAGGCTATCTTTAACCTCCAGATCATTTCCTTCGTAAACCCGGATAATCCTTTCGTAAATGGGCAAAATATCGGCATCTATTGTGACCGTTGCTCCTTTTGCCGGAATTGTTATCGGACCAAAGTTGTCGACATTCCAGGGAAACCTGCTGTCGGCGGGGAAAATATTGGGATCCCATCTGTCAGCTGAATCCAGCAATTTTTCAACTCCTGTAACATTGTTAAAGTTGCTGAATTCACTTACCATCTTATCTGTAAGCGGAAATATGTACTGGTTGGAAGAATAACTCTGCCTGTCGGCCATGGATATGCCCAACCTGTCGAGAGCCTTCGGATTTATAGTTCCGCTGGTTTTGACGAGGTAGTTGTACTGAAACCCATCAAATGTTTTTTGCTGTTTATTGTTAACATACAGGTTGCCATCTTTGAGTTCGATTACATCACCCGGAATGCCCACGCATCTTTTAATGTAGTTTTCGCGTTTATCAACCGGACGGGCAACTACTTCACCAAAGCTCCGTTCATCGCTCCATACCCTTTCGCGCCCATAGGATCTGATAAGCTGGTAGTAACTTTGGTTTTGCATGCGAAGTGCAACCGTATCTCCTTCGGGAAAATGAAATACCACCACGTCGTCGTTTTTGATCTTTCCAAAACCTGCCAATCGTTTGTATGGCCTTTGTATCCATTCCACATATGATTTGCTTGTGGTTGAAAGGGGCATGGTGTTGTGCACAAATGGAAAAGAGAGCGGGGTATTGGGGGTTTTGGGCCCATAGGCTGTCTTGCTCACGAAAAGGTAATCACCAACCAGCATCGATTTTTCCATCGAGGAGGTAGGGATGGTGTATGCCTCAATAAAAAACATCCGGATAAATGAAGCCGCAATCACCGCAAAAATGATGGCATCGACCCATTCAACCAGCTTGGTTTGTCTTCCATCCGGCGGATTTTTTTTCTTCCAGAATGCCCAGTGGACCTTTTCTGTAATGTACATATCGAAAATAACGACCAATCCAACCAGCCACCAGTAATTGTCGAGCCAGATAACCCACAGGGTATATATACCAGCTGCGACGGCAAATTTGAACCACTTATTGGTAAGTATATCCTTCATACTTTCATTTAAAATTTAAGTAAA
>CAYMXK010000321.1:1224-5659 GCA_964393915.1 uncultured Prolixibacteraceae bacterium | reverse complement strand
TACGCAAAGACCGCAAAAAGTTATTTAATAATCTTTTATTCCGTTTTATATTAACTGTTTCTCCTTTCGTCAATTGCGGTTAAAATTTCCGCAAAGTTCTACGCAATGGCCGCCATAGGTTATCTGCTAATCTTTTATTCCGTTTTAATTATCTGTTTTCCTTTGCGTTCTTAGCGGTTTCCCCTTGCGTCCTTGCGGTTAAAATTTCCGTAAGGTCTACGCAAAGGCCGTTACAGAGCCGTTTCCCCTTGTCCTTGCGGTTAAATAATCCGGATTATCCCCCGTATTCCTTCAGATTATAAAGAACCTCCCCAGTAACAGGAATCTCCAGCAACCCGAATGCACCAAACAATGCACCAACTTCCGGCTTAAACTCCGGAAACCTGGCTTCAATACCCTTAGTTTTTAGCAAATTTTTTAACCTGTCACCGATAACCGGACTTCTCACCAGCATACTCCCATACAGGCCAATTTCGGTGGTACCACACCTCGAAACAATGGAAAGCGCCAGTTTGCCTAACCATTCCACCTCATCGTCAAGAATCTGCCGGGCAACCTGGTCGCCTTCAAGGGCAATCCGCTCCACTTCCGGCGCAAAAGCAGCGAGACGGCTCTTCTCCATGGGTGGATTGTAAACCAAATCAATCAGCTCAGTCATCCGGTTCAATCCGAAGAATTGCCTGACAGCCCCGGTAAGCTCAGTGGGTCCGGAAATCCCGTCGTACCCCCGCAGCGCTGCCTGGATACCCATTAGCGCCAGGTGGTAACCGCTGCCCTCATCCCCCAGGGTCTGTCCCCAGCCTCCGGAGGTTTTGTAAGTTCCATTTGAATCGAGTCCGCAGGCCATGGAACCGGTACCTGAAATCAGGATCGCACCGCTTCGCCCCTGCGTAAATCCCAGCAGGGCAATATAAACATCCGAATGAAGAAGCAAACGGGAAGGCCCGAAAACACCGCCGGTAATTTCTGTGGCTTCCGCACCGGTGGCTTCGCCTTCGAGGGCAGAGGAACCAATATATATGGCATCAGGCAACCGGCCCGTTCGGGCGACAAGTGCATCCCTTAAGCTTCGGAATACATCCCTGGCCCTGGCTTTGCCCACACCGTAATGGTTGATCGACTCCGCCTTAAATGAGGCAATTATCTTCCCCGACTGGTCACAAACCACCACCGTGGTTGTAGTGCCACCGCCGTCAATTCCGCACAGAAGTCTGTTCATGAAACCTGATTTAACACCTGATTTGCATTTATTCACCGCCGGAAGGAGAAAACCAATCCGGCAGGAGTACCAAGATAGATATTAGACCGTTACCTTCTGCCAGCTTCCGGGGCTTTTTTTGAATTTGTCAGGAATAAAGTCTTATATATGAACCAGATTCACTATTTTTGAACCAATGCCAAACTTATTATCATGAGAAACTTACCTATCCTGCTGACATTCTTGTTAGCACTATTAATTACAGGTTGTAAAAACCCCTCTGATAATCTGAAAATTAACGTGTCCGGGGTGAAAAATCCGGTTATTTCCTTAAACGGAACCTGGAAATTCTCCATGGAGCCAACCGGAGGTTTCTGGGAAAACGGTACAGATTTCACCCACTGGGCCGACATTCTGGTTCCCGGCGAATGTCAGATGCAGGGTTTTGCCATTCAGCATGACCGGCCATATGCCTACAAACAGGTAATCAGGATCCCAAACGACTACCGTGATAAACAGGTACTGCTTAATTTTTACGGGGTGTACAGTTATGCCAGGGTGTGGGTCAACGGTGAGTTTATCCGGGATCATTTTGGAGGATTTACCAAATGGAGCTGCGACATTACCGATCATGTAAAAGCTGGCAGCGAGGCGGTAATAACCGTTGAGGTCACCGACCGCACAGACGATATCTCCTACGGAAGCGGCTATGCAAAACACCAGATTGGCGGTATTTTACGCGATGTGGAACTTGCCGCCCTCCCCCGTCAGAATTTCAAAAAACTTTTTTTCGATACCCGGTTTGATGGGAATCCCGAACATGGCGAACTCACTGTAACCTATGAACTGGCAAAACCTACCCCCGCAACCATCAGTGTCGAACTTTATGATGATGCAGGTCAACTCCTTACAGCCTCCGGGCAACAGAGCACTGAGAAAGCCGGAAGTTTCTCTGTTCAGATTGAAAATCCCCTGAAATGGGATGCCGAACACCCCCACCTCTACAAAGTAGTGACAATCTTGTCTGAGGACGGGAAAGAGATCATGAGAACCAACAGGAAAATAGGTTTCCGGGAAGTGTCCATTGAAGGCAACAAGCTGTTAGTCAACGGGAAACAGGTAAAACTCAGAGGTGCCGACCGCCATGATATTCACCCTTTGCTGGGCAGGATGACCACACTTGAATACGATCTGAAAGATGTCCTCCTCGCCAAAGAAGCCAATATGAATTTCATCCGCACGTCCCACTATCCGCCATCAGAATCTTTTCTTGAATATTGCGACCAGCACGGGATATATGTGGAGGATGAAACGGCGGTCTGCTTCGTCGGATCGCACCGCACCGCTGCCTACCGGGCATCTGGCGCTTCACAGAGCGACCCTGCCTACAGGGATAGATACCTCTCACAACTGGAGGAAATGGTGCAAAACCACCGCAACCATCCCAGCGTGATCATCTGGTCGATCGGAAATGAGAATGTCTACGGGGAAAATTTCGTGGAGTCGTATAAATGGGTGAAGGAAAACGATCCTTCAAGACCTGTAATTTACAGCTACCCCGGACAGGTACCCGACAGCGCAAAAATTTATGAGATTCTCAGCATGCACTACCCCAACTGGAAGGGAAACCTTACGCAATACGGAATCACCACTCACGGCTTCGGCTTTGAAACCATGCCGGCCCTGCACGATGAATGGGCCCATGTGGCATGCTACAACAATTTCGAGTTGAAAGAGGATCCCAATGTCAGAAATTTCTGGGGACAAAGCCTCGACAGCATGTGGACCAACCTGTTCAACTCCGACGGCGGACTTGGCGGAGCGATATGGTGCATGCTCGACGAAACATTTATGCTGCCGGAGGATCTCCCGGGATTCAACCAATGGTGGGGCATCCTCGACCCGGATGTTATCCCTGCCACCTACATGGGACCCTGCGTGGGCTATGGGGAATGGGGCATTATCGATACCTGGCGCCGAAAAAAACCTGAATTCTGGAACACCAAAAAAGCTTACTCCCCGGCAAAAATATATGAGAAACAGTTAGATATCTTTACACCCGGAGAGCCCCTGAATGTGCCGGTGCACAACCGGTTTGACCATACCAACTTCAGCGAATTGAGGATAACATGGAAATATGGCGATAAAACCGGAACGCTCGAAAATGTAAACATCGAACCCCATGCAAAGGGAGAACTGACCATTCCGGCCAACGACTGGAACCCGGCAGAAAAGCTGAACCTCATCTTCTTTCAGAACGATACTTTTCTGGTCGATGAGTATAACCTCCAAATTGGAGACAGGGTAGTGCCTGTTCCGGCTCTGAAAACAGGCCGGCTTAAAGTGAAGGAGGCCGGCGACCTGGTTACCTTGTCGGGAAACGAGTTTAACCTGCAGGTAAATAAAACGTCGGGATTGCTAGAAAATGTGATGATCTCCGGAGATACCCTTATCCGTTCAGGGCCTCACGTAAATCTGAAATTTCCCGGAAAGCGGGTGCAATATTCCACCATCGAAATGCAGGATTACGCCCAAAACTGGAAATGCAATAGTTTCTCATACAACATGGAAGAGGGTATTGCGACCTTATCCACAGCAGGCGTGTATGACAGCATTTCAGCCAGTTTTATCATCCGGATCGATGAGAATGGGCTGATGGCCATAAATTATGAATTGAAGGGTTTGCCCAGGGGTATGAATATCCAGGAAGCCGGACTGAAGTTTATCACCGGCGGATCGTTAGATAAACTTGCCTGGGATAGGAACTCCTACTTCACGGCATACCCTGACACCCATCTGGGAAGGCCCACGGGTGAAGTTGATCTGAATTACAAACCGCTGATGCACTACCGTCAGAAACCAACCCATGAATGGGAGATGGATACTAAGGGATTTTACTATTTTGGACTGGAGGAAGAGTTGCCCTTTACCAATGACGCCAGGTCGCTCAAGGAAAATATCTGGTCCTATACCCTTGAAAACGGAGAAAAATCAAGGCTCGGGGTACTTTCCGGAGGGAATCAGGCCTGCCGTTTTGATAAGCTGCAGGGAAACCACACCCTGATCATCAACGATCAATGGGATTACAACAGCCTGTTATGGGGCAACTACATGAAACTAATCCCTGCAGCGGACAGCTTCAGTGGGATTGTATATATGCAGGTAAGCAAATGAACTGTTTCGTAGGATATGGGAATCTTGGTGAATTCTTTGTGCCTTGGTGCCTTGGTGGCAGAA
>CAYMXK010000321.1:0-1124 GCA_964393915.1 uncultured Prolixibacteraceae bacterium | reverse complement strand
TTGCACAAAACAGCAGACGCCAGCCTCGGAACGCTTTTTTATCCTTTGGGAATTCTGTCTGCCTTTTTGCTACTTTATAATTACCCCATACCCTATTTCCGGATTTCCCTGATGGTGCTGGCCATTTCTGATCCGGTGGCCAATCTTTCGGGGCAGCTGAAACCGGGAAACAGAAAGTTTATGGTGTGGCGTGACACGAAAAGTTTTTACGGAGTAATCGGATATGCTGCTTCGACCTTCCTGATATTGACCCTTCTTTTACCTGGCAATACAGCCGGTAATTTGCCGCTTATAGGTCTTGTGCTTTTGCTGGCACTGGCTTTTGAATTGATTTCCTACAGGGGGTCCGATAATTTTACCATACCCTTCGGTCTGGCGGCCTTCTTTGTGGTGATGGAAACGCATGACCTTCATCTGCTTTCACTTACCGGAATAATGCTGGTTATCACCCTGGGGTGCTATTTCCTGCATCAGTGGAAAGTCCTGACCAGGCAGGGCAGCCTGATGGTATGGATCCTGGGCATATATTTTACAGGTGTACTGGGTTATCAATGGCTGTTCCCTGTACAGTTGTTCTTTATCACTTCAGTGATGTTTACCCGCCTACATACCCGGATTCTGAAGAAACCAAAGGAGGAAAACTGCCGGAATACCTGGCAGGTGCTTGCCAACATCCTTTGGGCGCTTCTGAGTTCTGCCCTCTACCTCTTCACAGGGAAAGACCTTTTCATCTATTTTTTCATTGTATCAGTGGCTGCTGTAGCCGCCGATACCTGGGCGAGTGAGCTGGGACCGGTGTTCAACAGGAAGAGTTTTTCCCTCGCAGACTGGAAAATGCATGATGCGGGCCATACAGGGGGCATTTCCCCGGCAGGAACACTGGCTGCGTTAGCCGCATCATTTTCGATATCCATATTTTCGTACTGGCTGTTTTTTGGGAATCTTGATCCGGTCATGATTGGCATACTGACAATTTCAGGATTTCTATCCTGCTTTGCCGATACCCTGCTGGGAAGTTTCCTGGAAAACAAGATGCTTAACGCCCGGTTTTTCACCCAAATGCGGCGTCAGTATTTGCTCAGTCCGAATGATTTCATCAACCTCATGGGATCTTCAACGGCTAT
>CAYMXK010000320.1:0-5679 GCA_964393915.1 uncultured Prolixibacteraceae bacterium | reverse complement strand
TGATGAGGATACACTTCTTCAACGGTTGGAGGAGACTGCAGCAACTGATTGGCTGCAGCCGGCTGTCCGGTTATCAGCCAGGCTGCTGCCAGCCGCCATCTGGCAGCAGAATGATTTCCCACCTCTTCGCGGAAGCGGTTCATGACACCTTGTTCCGGCGCTCCTGCCAATGCCAGGCTATAGAGGCGATAGGCTTGTATGAGAGTTTCCTGCTTCTGTATAAATGGCTCTGCTCCGGCAGCGGGCCTCCATTCACGTGCCCTTTGGCGCTGCCAGGCTATCCACCTGTTTTTCATCTCTTCGGGAACTGTGTATCCTTTTTGTGCTGCCAGGACCATGAAATGTCCCGCATAACTTGTACTCCACTCGTCGGCGGCATTTTGTCCGGGCCAGTAAGCAAAACCCCCACCGGCAGTCTGCACGTTTCTGAGCCGCTGAATCGCAGCATGGATGTTCTCCTCTGTTCGTGCTTTTTCCTGTGCTGAAAGAACAACCAGGTTGTCGAGATACAACTGGGCGAAAGCACCTGATACAGTTTGCTCGGTGCATCCGTGCGGATATTGGATCAACTGTCCGAGATGCTGCGATAAATTCAATCCGGGCAGCGATCCCAGCTCAATATATGCCTCCTTTCCCTCGCTCATAGCGGGGATTTGCAATTCTGCATTCCATGATTCGCCGGGTTCAAGCAACCGGCTTTCCGCTGTCACGATGGGCGGATTTGGATTCCGGACTTCCATTTCCACCTGATAGGTAGCGGTTTCACTGCCGCTGCGCGCGGTCAGTTTTACAGTGGCAACGCCCGTTTTATCTGTCGTTTTTAATTTGAAGAAAGCCAGTTTGTCGCCGGGTTGTGTAAATGCAATTGTCCGCGTATTGCCGCCCTCTATGTTAAAAAGAGTATTGGTTTCTGCCTCAATGGTAACCTCCCTGGCAGCTTCCGTCATGGAGAAGACAGTTACGGGCAGGGATAGTTCCTCCCCGGGAGCTGCGACACGGGGAAGTGTGGCCAGCATCATCACCGCTTTGCGAACTTTTACATCTTTTGAGGAGTTTCCAAAGGCACTTTGACTACCGGCAACGACCATCACCCTCACTGATCCCACATAGTTGGGCATCCTGAACGTATGCAACCTGCTTTTGCCTTTGGCAATGGTGAAGGGTCCCGCAAAGATTACTACCGGCTCAAAACGGTTGGCCTGTTTTTTTCCATTTTCCACCCTGTCAGCATCACCCCCCACGGCAAATGCCTTTTCCAGTCGGGCACCATAAGCACCGGCTACATAATCGAAAAGATCGTAGGTTTTTACGCCTAGCGCTTCCCGCGCATAAAATTGGCTGTGCGGGTCGGGCGTCCTGAAATTGGTCAGGTCGAGCAAGCCCTCATCAACGATGGCCAGCGTATAGGTCATGGGGCGGCCGGATTGCTCCGTCACCTCCACGGTGAATTCCTTTTCGGGTTCCAGCTCATCCCTGACTTTTATTACCGGGTGAAGCACAGTTTGCGGATCTTCAACCGTTACACCTGCCACGCCATACATGCGGATAGGTGCGTCGTTGGTGAGGTTTCCATAAGGCTGGATTAGAGATACGTGGATGTATAGGGTAGGGGCCATACCAGGCTTCACCTCAATTTCAAAGCTGGTCTCATTTTCAACGGTTTCTATCCAGAAAATATCCTTGACCTGTCGTCCGTCTTCCAGGCTGACCAGGGCCCGTCCCTTTTCCGGGGATGGCAATTTTACCTTTATTTTTTCTCCGGGTGCATATTTTTCCTTGTCTGTTCTCAAACTCAGCAGGGTAGCTCCGTCTGGTGAATCCCCGCTGCGCCAGCTTCCCCATTCCGACATGTAAAATGTAATACCTGAAGCGTGGCCGTTTTCGGTATCCCTCACATATAAAAGGTAGCGGCCATTGTCACGCCAGTCGCGGTAAGGTACATTCAACTGCAAATTGGTTTTATTGCCCTGTTCATTTATAGTCCATTTTTGGACAGGTTGCATGTGCTTGCCGGTCACATATTGGGCCAGTTGGTCATCGCCTGATTCCCACCACCAGCGCCATTCAATTTTATAGAGGCTGACCTCTGCCTTGCCGATTCCAGTTGGTTTTCCCAGCGCATCGACAGCTACCAGTTCAGGTTGATAATCGGTGCCGGTTTTGAACCAGCCATCTTCAGAATCGGGCATGCGAATGCCAAGGTATTTTTTAAAGGGCGAATATTCGGTGCTTTGTACATTAATGCTGAAATCACCTCCTTCTTCAAAAATCCGTGTGGTAAACCAGGCACGCAGTTTTCCCGGGGAAGCCTGCGGGGACTGAACCTTTAGAGGCAGAGAAACATTTCCCTGTTCGTTCAGCTTTCCTTCGTAGAGGATTTGTTTAGAGGAAGTAAATGTGGCGCCTGGATTGTCGAAACTGAATTTTTCAAATCCTTTAAATACGGTTTTGACCGGAAACAGTTCGACTTCGACAAGCGCTTTCAGATAGGGTGCTTTGGCCCCGTGAAGCCATTCCGAGGAGAGGGATGCCGTTTGTCCTCCATCGGCAATAATGGTTTCAGGCAACTTGAGGTCTATTTTCAGCCGGTTAGGTTTTACGGCCTCGATTTTCAAACGTTGCACGAAGGTGGCTCCACCTATTTGAACCTTTGCAAACCAGTTACCGGTGGGATCGTCGGGTTGTGTGGCAACCGGGAAATGGTAAAAGCCGTTCTCAGAGGAGGTGGCCACCTGCCTGTTAACTTCCTGTCCGCGTGAGTTGGTTAGTCTGAACACCACGGGAGTGTTGGCGGGAAGTTTTCCTTCAGGGTCATCCAGAATAAAGGTGAGGTAGAGCTTGTCACCCGGACGCCATACGCCCCTTTCTCCGTAAAGAAATCCCTTGATACCCTCCTGAACCTCCTGTCCGGTGATGTCGAAATTGCTCAGCGACAAGGACGATCCATCGTCCAGCCGCAGGTAACCTGTCTGGTACCCTTTGGTTGCGACGGCCACAAAGGGTTTCCCGTTTAGCGGCAGGGTGGCCATGCCCTTGCTGTCTGTAGTGACTTTGCCCATCACCTGGTGCTGATAATCATAAATTGTGATTTCAGCCTTCTCCTCGGGCTGGGCTGTGGTCAGACTGGTTACGGCAAATGTGAACCTGAATCCTTTACCCTCCTTGGCGATGATTCCCAGATTGGAGGCAAAGATGTTCCGGGATACAAAACGTTCTGATGTATAGTAGGATACATGGCACGGATTTTCACGCTGCTCCCAGTCAAACCCGCGAGGCCAGTAGGAGAGGCTGTACCAACCCGGAGCCTCCCAGTTTTCCTCCCGCTCCTCCTCCTCTTCAGGCTCACCCTCATTCATCACTGTAGCACAATCGTAAAGCGAATAGGCCTTTTTCATCCGGAGTTCAATCCGGTAGATGGCTCCCTGCTCAATGGTGAGATAGCGGTTCAGGTCGATCCGGTAAGTGCTCCATTGGTGAAGTTTTTCCGGCTTGTCGGGGAGCAGCTCAACTTTGCCGCCATACACGAGTCGTCCGACTTTTTTCAGGTCACTGTTTCCATCCAGGGAATTTTCCTGCAGAAATTGACGGATGTTGGATGCGTAGATTTTGATTATGCGCAGGTCGACCGCTTTAAGGCTTACCGCCTCAAACGGAAAGGAGAGGTTGCCTTCATTGGGCACAATCACCCCTTTTCCCAGTAACTTTATCCCCGGCTTAAGGTTCCGGAAAAAAACGGTGAAAACCTCAGTTTCAGTGAGTGAGGCGCTGCTGCTGCTTTTGAGGCCTCTGTGAAAGGTGACTTTTTGCTCTCCTGTGATGGCCGGCGCAGGCCATAACATCAGCTTGTTGGCATCTATTTGCCAGGTGAAGTTACTGTTACTCTCCAGCTCCACTATGCCTTCGATCGGTTGCCCCACCATCAAGGGATCAGAAAATGTAACCACCACTTGCTGTTCAGGGGTCATTAATGGCTTAACGCTCAGTATTTTAAACTGATTCCGGGCTGGGATTTTGATTTCCATCTTTCCCTCCTCGCTGACATTCAGGGGCTTTCCATCCCACTTAAGGGTGAGGGTCTTCTCCTGTGTATCATGTCGCAACAGGCTATCGGCCATAAAGATAAAAGAGCGGCGGTCTGGTGTGTTGGTCCAGCTTACTGGAATGACTTTGTTATCGTATGAGGCAGTTACCATTTGCTGAATAACCGCGGGATCGGCTGCATCGGCGGTGACCACTTTTCCCGACCACGACATTAGTCCGGTCAGCAGGGTCGGGCTTACATACAAGCCTTCTTCCTCAAGGCTGAAATTCTGGGCGATGGTGGTGAAGCTGAATGAAAAATCATTGAGTTTTTTCTCCACTTCTACCAGTTTGCCCAAATTGAATACTGCGGTATATTGCGTGCCCGGTTTCATGGGAGACGAAGGCCTGAAGCGGACAGTGCCGCCCGACTGCATAGTAGTTTCCCCCTGAAGTTCGGGTTTGAACCTGAATAAGCCCTCTGGCAGTGGACTTCCGGAGTCCAGTCCTTCAGGCACTTCTGCGAGTTGTACCAGTATGGGTGATTCCGCGGATATCTCACCAGAGGTAAAGGATGTGATGTACTGCGTAAATGCCGGGTCGGGATGGATAACCGCAGGTTTCTCACGGCAATTGGTAAAAATCAGGAAGAATACGGCAATCAATATGATGGGATTTGTTAGAAGTATTCGAAGGCGAAGTGATTGAATCAAATAACAATTGACGGTTTTCATGGCATGTGGATTATTGTTGAATTGTTCCGTAAATTTAGCTAATCCTTTTGAATAGTTTAAAATTTGTTTTGTAACCAAATAATCAATTTAACTCTTCATCTTATAAAAGTATGCCATCCATCAGTTGATATCTTAGCTTTTTTTTCAATATTTGTCAGAAAGAATAAAACCAACAAAAAACCAGAAATAATAAAAGTTATGTACAAGGTTCTGACATTGAATAAAATTGATCCCCAGGGTTTAAGTCACTTCCCTGAAGAAATGTATGAAGTAGCAAATGATATTACCGGGCCTGATGCAATTGTATTGCGCAGTTTTAACATGCACTCCATGGAAATGCCTGAATCATTGAAAGCTATTGCACGTGCCGGTGCAGGCGTGAATAACATTCCGATAGAAAAATGCACCGAAAAAGGCATCGTGGTTTTCAATACTCCGGGGGCCAATGCCAACGGCGTTAAGGAATTGATAATTGCCGGCCTGCTTTTGGCTTCACGCGATATAGTTGGTGGCATTGAATGGGCGAAAACGCTGGTTGGACAGGGCGATCAGGTACCTGCACTTATTGAAAAGGGCAAATCAAATTATGGCGGTTATGAAATTCAGGGTAAAACGCTGGCCGTTATCGGGCTTGGCGCGATTGGTGTCCTGATTGCCAATGCCGCCCAGCAACTCGGGATGGATGTAATTGGTTACGATCCTTACCTTTCTGTTTCCCAGGCATTGAAGCTAAGTAACAAGATCCATGTTGCACGTTCCGTTGAGTCTGCCCTGGTCAATGCCGACTTTGTATCTTTAAATATTCCTCAAACCTCAGAAACCAAGAATTTCATTTGCAAGGATAAATTGAAGTTAATGAAGGATGGCGTAAAAATCCTGAATTTTTCGCGTGGCGGACTTGTAAATGGTGCAGACCTTGCCGATG
>CAYMXK010000319.1:0-5692 GCA_964393915.1 uncultured Prolixibacteraceae bacterium | reverse complement strand
GAATAATTTTTTACTTCAAGCTGAACCCTGAGTTGACCGTCTTCCTGGGTTTCCTCGCGGGGGCTGCCCTCGTATGACATCAGCTGCGGCAGGTTCCGCTCACTTTCCTGAAACCAGAACCTTAACGCAGCCTGGTTATCGACTCCAAAGCGCAGATAAAATTCCTGCAGTGCCGCCCACTTACGGTAGTCTGCATTTTCGAGTGTGTCGGTGCGGTAAGGCAAAACCCCGACATTATAAAACGTGTAATTATTGTCCGAATGATCGTACATCAGTCGGGTAACCGATCTGAACTTCCGTTTGCCTGCCTGCATCCGTGCCAGCCAGGTACCCGAATTAAAGGAACCCAGCCCGGCAAGAATGACCAGATTATTGGTACGGCTCCAGTCGGCCTTGTTGGCAAGGTGGATACTACCCCCCAGGGCTCCTGAATTCTCTGACAGTGAACTCCCTCCGTGTAACAGCCAGGCATCGTCAATAAATAATACCGGCAACAGCGACAGGTCGGCAGAACCGCGTAAGGGCGAATTGAGCGTCATCCCATTCCACAATAGCTGCGTATGGGAAGATGAAGTCCCCCTGAAACTGGCCGTTGCAACCGATCCCCGCCCATAGGTTTTAATAAAAACCGGTGTATTCTGCGAAAGCAATTCATGCAAATGAGCGGTGATCGACGACATCATTGCCAGAGAATCGGGCCGGGTAATTTTCATTCCTGTTTCCTCCGGCTTACGCTGACCAAATACCTGCACTTCCCGGATGCGGACTGTGTCAGCGAGTGACTGTCCAAAGACGACACCATGCGACAGAAAAACCAAAAATATTATCCCGGATAAACCTTTCATCTTTTCAGAAATTTTAACCGGTGAGTAATATTAACTTCTTCTACGACTATAATATAAACACCCTCACTTAAACTATTAATAAAAATATCCTCAGATAGTGAACCAATCCTGCCTGAATGCCATAACCTGCCGGTTGTATCATAAATTTGCACAGAGGCAGGGTGAGTTAATCCCTTAATTTGAATTACCTCCCTGGCAGGATTTGGAAATACTGCAATTTGTCCGGTGTGTTTAACGGTGACATTGGTAACCAACCGGTTGGCAATATACACAGCGTCGTTGTCAGAATAGAGTACTGCCGGCAACGGTTCCGTTATCACAATTTGCGACCGTCCCAGTGAATTGGTAAAGGCGATGGGCGTTGTTTGTGCATTCAGATAAACAGGCCGGTCAGCCATCGGAAGAACAGCCGATTCGCTAATCACTCCGGATGAGCTTCGGGTGCAGTTAACCATCCACCTGAACAACTCTACCGGTTCGGTTTGCCGGATGGAATCAGAAGAGGCGTTAAGTCCGGTTAACACCCAATCATTCATTAAGTTATCCACGTGATAGATAATCACGGAATCACCATTGGCTATGGAAATCTGATCTAAACCCTGGCTGAAATGATGCCCTTTGTGACGGATCATCCATGCCCGGGCAAATGCAGCAGGTTCTGTTTTGCCGCCCCATCCATAGGTAAACAGGCCGTCAGCTTCGACGGAATAGAGGTAGAGTTTATTGGCAACGGCATTATCCTCCCTGAAACGAAAATTCACACCGGCCGCTTGCAATACCGACATAACTACCTGTGCTGCAGAAACAAAACCGGGGTTACTGTAATCAGCAGTACGGTTGTCTACTGCCAAATTGACTGAGAAAGGAGCAATCTCCACCCAGCGGGCAGGAAAAAGATTTTCATTTCCCGTTTTCGCTGTTACATAAATGCTGATTTTCTCAGTGCCGGGTATTATAGCGACAGGGTAATTCTTCGCAAGGTGAGGAAACCGTTTTGGATATACTCGAACGAATGAATTACCCGGCTTCAATGCATTTAAAGTATAACTTTCGTCATTCTTTACAAGTTGCATTAAATCAACATCCTGGACTTCAGTCACCCATTCCGTTGCGGTGATTTCCCTGTTATCCTGATCGAGCAGTACCGGCCTGAAAATAAACGATTCTCCCGCCGGTAAATTGAATTCCCATCCATCGACATAAAGAGAATCCGGCCGCCTGATATAAATTTCGGTGACTTTAGATTCATCGGGCCATCCGTCAGGCGTAACAGTCACCCGCAGTGTGCCCCCATCCTTTGCAGTGACCCTCCCTGCAGGGGAAACACTGGCAATTACAGAGTCTGAAATTTCATAATCAAGGACACTGATTATCCGTCTTCCTTTTCGAAAAAAGTCAGCATAAATGGCCAGGGTATCGTTTACCAGCATCGTTGGAGGATGGGGATGTATTACTGTAATGTTTTCAGCCCCGCTGATCCCCGTGGGTTCGGCAGCCACCACCGCGCCTGTCTCTGTTGATATCTCGCCAAGGACTCCCATGTTGCTCAATGCACCTGTTACAATTTTCACAAAATGTATTTCATCAAGGTCAACATATTCACCATCGGAATTTACAGCCCAGGAAATGTCAATGGGGTCACCCCCGGCACCTTCACGGACAGAAGGAGTATAGGGATTGTCAGGTATATCGGGTGAAACACTTCGGTTAACAGGTTGATTGTCTGCATATCCGAATGCCAGGGCAGGCAATACGATCTGACCGTTAACTATCATCGAAGAATGTCCGAGTAAGGTTCCCGACATGGTAACCGAATCTGGCGGATAATCATCAAAAAATTGAGGATCAGGGTAATACGACTGAGGGTGAAATTCATTTTTTTGCAGGACTCCGGATTTACCCTGATTATCCTTCCAGATTGCTGAACCATCAGGCTGCCTGTACCAGGTAATTGAATAATTGTGAATGGTTTGAGGGTGAAAATAACTGCTTCCGGCGATTTGGAACCAGGTATCATCCGGCAATCCGTTGCCGTTCTCATCTTTCATGACCCAAACTATGCCAGCTTCAGATGATCCCGAAAAAGCATTTCCGAAGATAGTGAAATCAATGCCATAAGGATTGGAAGGATTGTTTTTCACGGCCCTGTCGAATCCTAAAACCAAAGATCCTCCAAATGCACCAAGTGAAACAAGGGAATTATCTGATGTAAGAATAAGCCGGGCTGCCTCCGGCGTTCCGATCAACGGGTTGTTGATGAACTGACCTGGCGCAGGCTGGTAACTGAACAGCCGGTTTGCCCGGTTTATCTGCGCTTCTAAAACGCCATAAACCACCAATAAGGCAGTAAATAAAATAAATTTCTTCATTCCCCTTTTGTGAGATTTTCAACACGGGGAAATAAAACTTCAGGCTGCTAACCTTCGCTTTTATTCCCGAAAGCAATAATTAAAATGGCAGGTCTTCTGGCTCTCTCCGGCACTTCTATCGTCTTCCCGTTTCTTGAATCGTGAAACAGTGACATATTGATAGCTGCCAATCAGGAGATTACAGCTGCGGGCACAGCTCCGGTATCACACCGGATTCCCTGTTCGTCATGATTAAATGAACCATTTTATGTGGCAAAAGTACGATTTCTGACAAATAACAGGGCTGTTTCTTCAGAATAATACAGTAAATATTGTAAACATATTTGTGTTGATAAGACAGAGTGTTCTCCAAATCATTCGCGAAATCAGACGAATAGGGCCTTCCTGACCACTATCAGCATGACGAAAGGCACCGGAAAAATTTTATTCAAATCAGATTTGTAAAAAATTGAATTAAATTCGTGGCGATGTAATTATTCAACATGGACAAATCTTCTGTTCTTCAACGCATAGAGGCGCTCCGCAGGGAGCTGAATGAACACAATTACCTCTATTATGTATTATCGGCACCATCTATTCCTGATTTCGAATTCGACATGAAAATGAAAGAGCTGGAGCAGTTGGAAAAGGAGAATCCCGGTTTTTTTGATCCCTCCTCTCCCACCCAGCGTGTGGGAAGCGACCGGAATGTTGAATTTGTGCAGGTGAAGCACCGGTATCCTATGCTCTCATTATCAAATTGTTATACTGAATCTGAGTTACAGGATTTCGACCAGCGGATAAGAAAAGAACTGGAAGCCGGTTTCGAATACGTGTGTGAACTCAAATTTGACGGCACCTCCATATCTTTAACCTACGAGAACGGACTGCTGATGCAGGCCATAACCAGGGGAGACGGCGAAAGCGGCGACGATGTAACAATGAATGTGAAAACCATATCCTCGATTCCACTTCGCTTACGGGGGAATGATTATCCCCCGCGATTTGAAATCCGGGGAGAAATAGTATTGCCTTTTAAGGTATTTGAAGATATAAACCGTCAGCGGGAAGAAACCGGCGAACCCTTATTCGCCAATCCGCGCAATGCGGCATCAGGAACCCTGAAACTTCAAAATTCAGCTCTGGTGGCTACCCGCAGACTCGATGCCTTCTTTTATTCCATCATAGGGGGGTCGCTGCCGCACAACTCGCACTTCGGCAACCTGCAAAAGGCCAGGGAATGGGGTTTCAAAATTTCTGAGCACACTCAGCTTTGCCGAAACCTCGAAGAGGTATATCATTATCTTAACCATTGGGATCTGGAACGCTTCAAATTGCCAGTTGCCACCGACGGGGTTGTCATTAAGGTAAATTCGCTGCCACAGCAGGAGATGCTTGGCTTCACGGCCAAATCACCCAGATGGGCCATGGCATATAAATTCAAGGCCGAGCAGGCGGTCAGCACTTTGCTAACGGTCGATTACCAGGTTGGGCGAACCGGGGCAGTTACGCCCGTGGCCAACCTCGAACCAGTTCAATTGGCAGGCACCAGGGTTAAAAGGGCCTCATTGCACAATGCCGATGTTATTGCCCAACTTGACCTCCACCTGGGCGATAAAGTCTATGTTGAAAAGGGAGGCGAGATTATCCCCAAGATCGTTGGCGTCGATCAAAGCCAGAGACATCCTATGGCACTGCCTGTCAGGTTTGTCTCCCAATGTCCGGAATGCGGGGCAGGCTTGGTGCGAAACCAGGGAGAGGCTGCCTGGTACTGTCCCAATGATACCGGATGTCCGCCCCAGATTACAGGCAAAGTGGAGCATTTCATTCACCGCAAAGCCATGAACATTGACGGTTTAGGCAGTGAAACAGTGGAATTGCTTTATCAGAACGGACTGTTACACAATGCCGCCGATCTGTATGAATTAAAGGCCGAACAATTGATTCCACTGGAACGCATGGGGGAAAAATCAGCCGAAAGAATCCTTAAAAGCCTGGAAGCATCCAGGTCTGTGCCATTCAACAGGGTGCTGTTTGCCCTGGGAATCAGGTTTGTTGGCGAAACCGTTGCCAAAAACCTGGCCACTGCAGCAGGCAGTCTCGAACGGCTCCGCACAATGACCATCGAAGAACTGACTGCCATCAATGAGATCGGTGAAAGAATTGCTGCCAGTGTGGTTGACTATTTTGCCAACCCTGCTCATGTTGAGATTATTGAGCGCCTTATCAAACAGGGCCTTCAGTTCGAAATGGAACAATCTTCTGCTGAAGGCCGCAGCGACAAACTTAAGGGTCTATCCATCGTAATTTCAGGAACTTTTAACCTCCACAGCCGCGATGAGCTGAAACAACTGATCGAATTGCACGGCGGGAAAAATGTAGGATCTATTTCAAAAAATACGCAATACATACTGGCAGGAGAAAATATGGGCCCTTCTAAGCTTGAAAAGGCCAGACAATTAAAAATTCCATTACTTTCGGAGGAGGAATTTTTAAGAA
>CAYMXK010000318.1:0-5695 GCA_964393915.1 uncultured Prolixibacteraceae bacterium | reverse complement strand
TAAAGTGACGCTTATGATCGAACAGCTTACCACCATCAGTGAAATGTCTGCAACGGTGGGTCTTTATTTCCTTACCGTGGGTACTTTCCTCGGGGGGATCTGGGCCAACGAGAGCTGGGGTCGTTATTGGGGTTGGGATCCAAAGGAGACCTGGTCGCTGATTACCATTGTGGTCTATTCGTTCATCGTACATATGCGCCTCATCCCTTCTCTGAAAGGGGTGTATACCTACAACATGGCGGCGATACTTGGTTTCCTTTCGGTGCTGATGACCTACTTTGGTGTTAATTACTACCTCTCCGGACTCCACTCATACGGGAGCGGGTCCGCAGGCGGTATTCATCCCGCACTGCCTGTTACCCTGGTAATCCTGGGTATCGTGATGTTCTTTGCCATGATCAAGGACAATTTGTATGAAAAGCAGTTGGCCCATCAGAAAAATTCAAAAAACAACAAGGGCTGATGTTGAGCCTGGTTTATTATAACCGGATTGGGAAAAACGCACCGTGTATCATGCACGGTGCGTTTTTTTCAGGTGCGATTAGCGGACCTGTTTCAAGTATGGATTCTGCCCCTGCTAACATGCAGTATCGGGCCGGTTTTACAAAAATTGATGTCATATAACACAATTTGACTGTTGAATAATAATTTTGCTTAAATTCAACCATTGTTTGATAATTTAGAATAATCCAGTATGCAAAGTACAACTTATCCGGTAAACGACTATACTGAAAGTATTTACAAGAATGTTAACCTGTTTGAAGTGGCATGGGAAGTATGCAACCAGGTGGGAGGCATCTACACTGTAATACGTTCAAAAGTACCTTCCGTTATTCAAAAGTGCGGTAAGGACAACTATTTTCTTCTCGGCCCATATATCGAAAACCAGGCAGCAGCTGCTTTTGACCCCTTCACTGACTTTTCTAGTCCGGTAGGGCAAACCGTATTGAAGATGAGGGAGATGGGTTACGAAGTGCATTACGGGCAGTGGATCGTATCCGGAAGACCGCAGGTAGTGCTTTTTAATCCCTATTCGATCTTCAACAAGTTGGCGGAGATCAAATATTTCATTTGGCAACATCACCATATCGCGTTGCCCGATAACGACGGGTTGCTCAACCAGGTCGCATCGTTTGGCTTTCAGGTGAAAGAGTTTTTCAGGATATACTGTCAGATGGGCGGTTGCGACAGGCCTAACCTGGCCCATTTTCATGAATGGATGGCAGGATTACCCATTCCGGGCATCCGGCACGACGGGCTGAACCTGAAGACGATTTTTACAACCCATGCCACCCTGCTGGGGCGTTACCTCGCCATGAACGACAACCAGTTTTATGAGCATCTTGAGCATTATGACTGGGAGAGGGAGGCCAACTTTTTTAATGTCAGGGCTATCGTTGACATTGAAAGGGCTGCGGCCCACGGTTCGCATATTTTTACCACGGTGAGCAACGTAACCGCCCGCGAATGTAAATATTTGCTGGGGCGCGAACCGGAGGTAATCCTGCCCAACGGATTGAACATCGAACGGTTTGAAGTGCTGCACCAGATTCAAAACATGCACGCCGAAAATAAGGGCAAGATCCATGATTTTGTTATGGGGCATTTCTTCCAAAGCTATGCCTTTGACCTCGAAAAGACTATCTATTTCTTTACGTCAGGCAGGTATGAGTACCACAACAAAGGATACGACATTACGCTGGAGGCCCTGGCCCGTCTGAACTGGAAGATGCAATACGCGGGTATTGACCGTACCGTGGTTTGTTTCTTTATTACCAAACAACCTTTCCATTCGTTTAACCCTGCTGTACTTGAGTCGAAGGCCCAGATCGAAGATATCCGCAGGGCTTGCGAGGAGATTGAACAGCAGGTAGGAAGCAGACTGTACCAGAATATTACTTCGGCTACCGGACCTTACCAGTTCCCGAACCTGACCGACCTGGTAGATGATTACAACCGTTTGAAATTGAGGAGGTTTGTGCAGGGATGGCGGTCGAAGGAACTTCCCAAAGTAGTTACCCATAACCTGGTTGATGACCACAAGGACGAAATCCTCACTTTTCTGAGAACTGCCAACCTGGTGAATAACCAGCACGATAAGGTAAAAGTGGTCTACCATCCCGATTTTGTAACTGCCTCCAATCCACTCTTCAAGATGGATTATTCACAGTTTGTAAGGGGATGCCACCTCGGAATTTTCCCCAGTTATTATGAACCATGGGGCTATACCCCGCTCGAAAGCCTTGCCAGCGGTATTCCTTCGGTCACCAGTGATCTTTCCGGATTTGGCGATTACATCATCAATAATTTCCCCGATCATGAAAAGGCCGGATTGTATGTGGTGGACCGTAAGAAAAAGGATTTTAACCAGGCGGCATCCCAACTGGCAGATATCCTTTTCCGGTTTGTCCAGCTCAACAGAAGGGAACGTATTGGTATGCGCAACAATTGCGAGGCTGCTTCCCCGCATTTCGACTGGCAGAACCTGGGTAAATTCTACGACCGTGCCTATGAGCTGGCACTGAACCGCTAATCACGCCCTTTAATGCAACCGGATGTCACGCCCATCGGCGTTTTCGATTCAGGATATGGCGGCCTGACCGTGCTTAGGGAACTTCGCAGGGCTTTGCCTTTGCACGATTTTCTCTATCTGGGCGATAATGCGCGCACTCCCTATGGAACCCGTTCGTTCAGGGTAGTGTATGAATATACACTTCAGTCGGTGAAATTTCTGTTTTCACAGGGCTGCCCCCTGGTCATTCTGGCCTGCAACACTGCCTCTGCCAAGGCGTTGCGGAATATTCAGCAATTAGACCTTCCACAGATGGGATCCGACAAAAGGGTGCTGGGCGTTATCCGGCCCTGCGTCGAAAAAGTGGCAGAAATAACGTCCAACGGAAGGGTGGGGATTTTAGGCACTCCCGGTACGGTGGCTTCTCTTTCCTATCCTGTGGAGCTGGAGAAATGGGGCGATGGCAAAATTATTTCCGCCACCCAGCAGGCTTGTCCGATGTGGGTGCCCCTCGTGGAAAACAATGAGCTGGAGAATCCGGGGACCGATTTCTTTGTTGAAAAAGATATCCGGCAGCTGTTGTCCAATGATCCGGACCTTGATACGGTTATCCTGGGCTGCACCCATTATCCACTTCTGATGAAGACCATACTGAAATATCTGCCTCCGGGAGTACAGGTGATTGACCAGGGGCCCGTGGTCGCCGAAAAGCTGAAGGAATACCTGTATCGCCATCCTGAAATGGATCTGCGCATCTCCCGCAACGCCACGGTGAGTTACCTGACCACCGAGACATCGGAGATTTTTGAGGCTAAAGCCGAATTATTCCTTGGAGAACAGGTGAAAGCAAATACATTGCAGCTCCGGTAAGAAGCTGCAGGATGTTTTCATGGCATTCTCCGGCGGTCTGTCGGTTTGCCATGCACTAGCCAGCAGGCTCAGACAGACTTCATGAATTCAATATTCTCGTCCATCACCTCCAGGTAACGCATTTGGGCAAGTGTCCTCACCTTGTTGTGATCAGGATAAGCAATTTTATAATAGGTGTCGCCATTGAGATAGTCGGTTAGGAAGCGCATGCCTTGTTCCCATACCATATACTGACATGAAAAGGCGAGGTTTTCGACCTCTTTTGCGGTGAGGAATTTTCGGCTTTCGGCAAGATACCCCTCCGCAAATGCTTTGTAGTATTCGCGGTTAAAATTGATTTTCTCCAGTACGGGTTCATCTTCGGAGGCTGTATTTCCCAGTGTGCGGATGGCATCTCCGAAGTCGAAGAGTGCGGTGCCCGGCATTACCGTATCCAGATCGATGATGCATAGTATGTTATCCTGCTCGTCGTAGAGCACATTGTTGATCTTGGTATCGTTGTGGGTAATCCTCAGCGGGATCTCTCCCTTATCGAGCCACTCCTGTAGCTGCGTCATTTCCGCTGCGCGTGCCAGTATCCCGTCGATTACGGTTTTCATCTCCGCGACCCTGCCTGCGGCATTGTCGGAAATTGCATCTTCAAACTGTTTCAGCCTGAATTTTCCATTGTGGAAATTGGGAATGGTTTCGATCATCAGGTTTCCCGGAAGGTCGGACAACTGGTATTGAAAATGGCCGAAGGCCTGTCCGGCACTGTATGCCTGCGATGGATTGGTAACTTCCTCAATCCCGTGGCTGCCCTTCACAAACAGGAAGAGGGTCCAGAAATTGCCCTCCTCATCGCACACATAATAGTTGTTGGCCGGATCGGAGAGGTAAGTCATTACCTTCCGGTCGGTTTCCTGCTCACCGGCAGCGAGGAGTTTTTTTCTGATGTGGTTGGTTGCCAGGACTATATTGTTCATCATGCCCGGCACGTTTTTGAAGACCATATGGTTCTTCCGCTGAAGAATGAAATCCGGAACATGTGCAGCTGTTTTAACCAGGTAGGTGTCGTTAATGTGACCATGGCCAAAAGGCTTCCATTCTGTCATTTCCACAGGGAGGCTGAATGCTTTGAGCAGACCGGTAATTTTTTGTTCGTTCATTGCTGTTGTATTGGTAAAAAGTTTTTTATTGCCAGGATTTGAAGTTGCCAGGTATTGTTGAGTTTATTCCCAGAGTTTTGAAGGATACACACCTCCTTCAATCAGTTTCAGTATTTCATTCTGGGCCATAGGTTTGTCTTCGCGGTAGGTTACCCCAAACCAGGGAGCATCGCATGCCAGCACTTTGGTGGTGATACGACCTGAGAGAATATTGTCGTTGATCAGCAGGGGGATAAAATATTCCGATTTCAATTCACTGCCGTGTGCCTTGAGGAATTGGGAAAATCCTTCCTCGAGATATTCAAAAACATTGGGTTTTAATCCCCAGAAATTCATCGAAACAGGCGTATTCCCTTCGAGTGGATAGCGGCCATCGGGTTCATAATAGAAGATTCCGTCGTTATCACCTTGAATTTTGGTGCGTTCAACCACCGTTGTGAGGTAGCCGTTTTCATCGGTATTGCACACCCCTCTGGAGACAGATCCGTGGGCTGACAGGGTCTTGTCGACCCGGTAACCAATCATGGAATACTCACCGGGATCGTCAGAGCTGCGCAAAAAATCACTCATTACCTGGTAGGCCTCTTTTCCGTAGAAATCATCGGCATTGATGACTGCCATGGGTTCGTTAACCGCCTCTTTGGCCATAAGTAACGCGTGGGCGGTTCCCCAGGGCTTTTCCCGCTCCGGGTTCAGAGTGCATCCTGAAGGGATTTTATCAAGTGACTGATATACATAATCTGTTTGGATGCGGTTCTTGAGTTTGGGTTCGAAACGGCCTTTGAACTCTTCGGCAAAATCGGTCCGGATGATAAAGACCACTTTCCCAAAGCCTGCCCTGATGGCATCATAAAGCGAATAATCAATAATAGCCTCTCCGTTGGGGCCGACTTCATCGAGCTGTTTCAGCCCTCCATATCGGCTGCCCATGCCGGCAGCCAGAATCACCAGTGTTGGTTTCATATCTCAGTTGTTTATAGATTCTTGATAATGATCCGATAAAAATAGTTTTATTTTAGGTTTTCCGGGAGGTATGAAAAACATTTATAAAGATGTAATATGCTTTGTAAATTTTTCCTGTGTCCTCCCGTTTATTCCTTGTACCAGCCTGAGTAGGTAGAATAGGCATTGGCAATGCGCATTACCTCCCCTTCAAGCAGTTCGG
>CAYMXK010000317.1:0-5698 GCA_964393915.1 uncultured Prolixibacteraceae bacterium | reverse complement strand
AAAGGATAATATCTGATATAACCAACAAAATGAAAAAAGTAATCGTTTTTACGGCAATGATTTCCATTGCTGTTTTTGCCCATGCACAGGACAATGTGGTCACCAAGACTGGATGGAACTTTGGGGCGCTGCCTACCATTACATTCGATACCGACCTGGGTTTTCAGTATGGTGCTTTGGTTGATTTGTACAATTATGGTGATGGCAGCCGTTACCCCAATTATAACCATAAGCTCTACTTTGAGGTTTCCCGTTTTACCAGGGGGAGTGCCATAAACCGCTTTTATTATGATTCAGATCAACTTATCGATGGACTTCAAACCACTTTCGATATCAGTTATCTCACCGATCAGGCATATGACTTTTTCGGGTTTAACGGGTATGATGCGGTTATAAATAAAGGGTGGTTTGACACAGATGCCCCGGATTACATTTCGCGGACCTTTTACAAATACGACCGCAGCCTGTTCAGGTTGAAATTAGACTTGCAGGGCAGATTGGGGGGCGACAATACCCGGTGGATCAGCGGCTTTAACCTCCAGAACTTTTCAATTGGTTCAGTCGACACCGAGAAGCTCAATAAAGGCAAGGATGATGAGGATCTGCTGCCTCCTCAGGATGGCTTGTTTGAGAAGTACCAGCAGTGGGGAATCATTTCGGAGGAGGAGGCTGACGGCGGGTTTGTACCCACGCTCAAAGCCGGATTTGTGTATGATTCGCGTGACAACCGGCCCAATCCAATGTCAGGAATCTGGACGGAAGCCGTAATTGAAGGGGCACCTGAATTTTTGGGTGCCGAAAGTTCATTCGCCAAGCTTGCCCTGATTCACAGGCAGTATTTCACCTTGATCCCCAGGGATTTATCGCTGGTTTACCGGTTGGCTTACCAGACTACAATTGCCGGTGACGTACCTTTTTATTACCAGTCGCAGGTTATGACATCAATACTTACAGGAGCACTAAGCGAAGGACTTGGGGGTGCGAAATCCATTCGTGGGATTTACCGCAACAGGGTTGTGGGCGATGGATTCTTTTACGGCAACCTGGAAATGCGTTGGAAATTTGCACATTTTAACTTTATCAAAAACAATTTTTACCTTGGGTTAAATGGGTTTACTGATTTTGGCCAGGTTACCAGTAAGATTTCAGTTGAACCGAAGAATACGACCATCTCCAATAGGAATGCTTATTTCAGTGACGATGCCGAAACTCTCCATTTATCGTACGGAGCCGGTCTGCGCATCGTGATGAACGAGAATTTTGTGATTTCTATTGATTATGGACGGGCAGTTAAGGAGCAGGACGGAAAGTCGGGGATGTATATCGGATTGAACTACCTCTTTTAGAGTTAGTTGCTTGTTAAATCCAAACTCAGGAAACATCTCTGTTAGAGTTAGTTGATTGTGAATTTAATCTTCCGGCAGACAGGATAATGATCCTGCAGGTAACCAGTGGTTCCTCACTTTCGTGAATAATCCAGCCACGAACTATTGTCCTGGTAATCTGCCACCACGGTAGTCTGATTAGAATATTTAAAGCTGGTCATTAAAGATTCGATTTCCTGGTGCAACATACTCAGGCCATTTTCGATAAGATCGCTTCTGAAGCCTTTCTCACCGAGGTTGATCACCATCTGGGAAGTTACGATGCGCCCTACAACCTGTCCCAGTTCTACAAGTTTTCTTTGCGGCATGGCTGTGTCAATTTCAAAATCCAGAATTTTCTTCAGCATCTCAGCCGGTTTGAAGGTCAGGTCAGAATTCTTAAGGAAACGGTATAAATTGCTTTCCTTGATTTTTTTCATGCTTTTAACCAGATTCTCTGATATCTGTGCATATAATATATCGTTTGACCCTTCAAATATCTGGAAGGGGCGGCTGTCGGTTATGCTCCGTCCGGCAATATGGTCGAGTTTATAGGCCTGGGCGCCTACCAGTTGTGTGGCAGATTGCGCAGCATCCTGCATCAGGTCTGTCACCACGCTTTTAATGGAGTTGGCTTCAAATCCGCTCATTGATAGATCATTTTCTATGCCTGCCTTCTGACTACTGTTGACACACATTGCAGAGCAAATGGTATAGGTTGCCTGCAAACGGGCCAGCCTTTGCTGCACCTGGTCATAGGTAAGCAGCGACCTTCCGCCGATCTGCCGTTGGGTGGCGTGCGCAATTGATTCGTCGAGCAGACGCTGGACAAAACCCATTGCCATTCCGGGAAACTGCATGCGACTGCGGTGAAGCAGATCGAGCATCATTTTTACCCCTGTGGTTTCCGGAATGAGCCTCTGAATTTTGGGAATCTGCACATCAATCCTGTTTCTGCCATAAGGTATCTGGTAAAGTCCCAGGTTATCAAACAGCTCTTCGACCACAATTTGCTGATCAGGGCTGTTTACATCGCAGATAAAGAAGTCGATATCCCTCTTGAGGTCACCACTGTGGCTCATTTCCCGGGCAGTAAGCAACCAATATTCGGCCCAGCCTGTGAGTCCGGCCCAGTGCTTGATCCCCTGAACATGGTATTTGCCATCCTGCTCCCTGAAGGAGGTCTGCATATTGAGCGCATCGCTTCCGTAGCCAGGTTCTGTAATCATAAGGCCACCCATGTTCTGTTGGTTGAGGAACCTGTCGAATACCGGTTGTTTCGCTTCCTCCGGTGCATATTTAGCCACAGGCTGAAGAAAGAGGGCGGAGTTAATGCCCAAGGTCAATGACAGAGACAGTGACTCATACGAGGCCGCTGTCAAAAGGGCAAGATTCTCCTCCATTTTGCATCCACGGCCGCCATATTCTGCAGGGATACCTACCGACAAAGGGTTTAAACTCATGATTTCCCGCATGACGAAAGGCGGCATTCCTCTTTTAACTGCCATCCGGTCAATGTCGGCACGCACATGAAAGACATTTTTCATCTGCGACTTCAAATTGCTGAGGAAAGTATCAAAAGGTATATCCACACTGTTTAATTTGCCTTGGAGGGGGCTTGCTTCGAATTGCTGCATATTCATTAAAATATATGTAAGTAGCTTATAATAAATAAAGGAACAGAATAATAAAAGAGGAATCTGTCCTAACCTAACGCATAACATCTTATGGGGAATTTTGTTTCGGGGAGGAATGAAAATAATTTCATTTTTTTGAAGAGCTAACCTGGAAAAGTGAGGAACAGAAATATTCCAGCCTTGAAATGGCCATAAACGGCCCGCAAAAGGCACGATCAGGGTTTATTCCTGTATGTCATAGGCCATCAGTGCGTTACCGTGTCTGATCCATAGTTTATTATCATGAATAACGGGATGTGCCCAGTGCTGATCTGTTCCTAACGGAACTTTGAATGATCCGGTTAGGGTAAAGTGCTGAGGCCCGGCGTCGGCAAGCGACATTTTTCCATCTTCGGTGTAACAGTAAAACCTGTCGTCGGCCCATATTACTACACCCGATCCCAGGAGATCCGATGTATGCACCACTTCTCCGTTGGTGGCATTGATTACACTCCAGCCTTTTTTGCGGTATTCCGAACCATAAATGTATCCATCCCTGATAATAATGCCCCCCATCAGGTTGGTATATTGCTGATTGCGCCACTCAACACTGGCTGTTTTCCCATCCGCGGAAAGAAGAACCGAGACCAGGCCATTGTCTTCAGGTGCATTATCACTTGAGCAAAATAGCCTTCCGTTCCAGTAAACCGGTGTATTTGAATTGATTTTGTTTCGTTGTTTCTGTGGAGTATGCCAGTACATCAGGCCTGTTCCGGCATCAACGGCAATTATAGATTCGGCTGTCATGGTTATAATAAGGCGGGTACCATTATGGTTAATGAGTATCGGAGAGCAGTAGGCAGACTTTTCACCGCGTCCCGGGCTTGTCCAGATGGTTTCCCCGGTATGCCTGTTCAGCGAAACCACATTGTGCTCTTTTCCCCCTGGCGTGCAGATTATCTGGTCACCATCAACGAGCAGGGATTCCGTGACCCCCCATTGGATATTTTCAGCTTCAAAGGTTTTTAAAATGTCAACCGACCATACCTGTTTCCCCGAATTGCCATCGTAACAGAACAGTTCTCCCTGTCCGCTCATAAAATAGAGCAGGTTGTCAACCACCGTAGGCGTGGAGCGGGTTCCCGTATAATTTAAATGCCATTCGGTGCCATATTCTCTTTTCCACAGCAGGTTACCGTCAAAATCAAAAGCATAAAGAACACCCGTTGTATCAGGCATTCCCAAAACGAAAACCTTGTCGTGGCTAAAAGCGGGAGACCCGTGTCCGGCGCCAAGTCCTTCGAATGACCAGACCAATTCCGGGCCAGCTTCGGGCCAGGACTTCATTAATCCTGTAAAGGGATATATGCCATTTCGTTCGGGACCGCGCCATTGGGATATGATTTCGTTTTTCTGGCTGCAGGCGGCAAAAATTTTAAACACCAGTAAAAGCAGAATTATGAACCTCATGTGCATCAGTTTTTTTCAATTTTTGCAAAATAACGATTTTATTGGAAATAGTGTCAGTTGGCATCATTCATGGCGATGAAAACTTATTTTAAAGCCTGGAATGCACAATAAAAATTCATCGTACAAAAAAAATAAGCGACTGTCCGGATTGGCCAGCCGCTTTGCTTTTTTTCAACAGAAGGTAAGGTTAAATAGATTCTGGAAAACTGTTTATTATATAAAGCGCAAATGTTACAGGATAGTCTCAGGCGGGGTAAAGGGCAGATTAAAGGCTTCGGCTACGCCTTCGTAGACGACTTTCCCATCTACCACATTCAATCCTTTGGCCAGGGAGGCATTTTCACGGCATGCTTTCTGCCATCCTTTTCCGGCCAGTTGAATGCCAAACGGCAGCGTGGAATTGGTTAGGGCCAGTGTTGACGTGCGAGGGACGGCTCCCGGCATATTGGCAACACAATAGTGGATGACATCATCAATGGTAAAGGTTGGGTTGGCATGTGTAGTTGCCTTTGTGGTTTCGAAACAGCCACCCTGGTCAACAGCCACATCAACCAGCACTGTGCCGGGGCGCATGGTTTTCAGCATGTCGCGGGTAACCAGCTTGGGTGCTTTTGCTCCCGGGATCAGCACGGCGCCGATAATCAGGTCATGGGTCTGCACCATTTCCCGGATGTTGTATTCGTTGCTCATCATGGTTTTTACGTTGGCAGGCATAATATCGGCCAGGTAGCGCAGGCGCGGCAGGTCCAGGTCCATAATGGTCACATCGGCACCTAGTCCGGCTGCCATTTTGGCTGCCTCGGTGCCAACAACTCCACCTCCGATAACCAGGACCTTTGCCGGGGTGACTCCCGGAACGCCACCCAGCAGGATGCCCGAGCCCCCGAAGGTTTTTTCAAGGTACTTGGCGCCTTGCTGCACCGACATGCGGCCGGCAACCTCACTCATCGGAACAAGCAGGGGGAGGGTATGATCGGGCAGTTCAACGGTTTCATAGGCCAGACAAATGGCTCCGCTCCTGATCATGGCCATGGTCAGCTCTTCGGAGGAGGCAAAGTGGAAATAGGTATATATAATCTGTCCTTTCTTTACCAGTTTATATTCCTGCTCAATAGGTTCCTTCACCTTCATAATCATTTCAGCGATGCCATATATCTCCTCTATGGAAGGAAGCATAAAAGCTCCGGTGGCTATATAGGTCTCGTCGCTGAACCCGCTTCCGATTCCCCCACCATTCTGGACATACAC
>CAYMXK010000316.1:0-5703 GCA_964393915.1 uncultured Prolixibacteraceae bacterium | reverse complement strand
GAACCGGCTACAGTAAATTTATCCAACAGTGCCCAACAGGGAAGATGGTCTGATTTATCAGCCAGCAAGAGTGACTCCCGTGAACTCGTAACACATGATGTTTTCCTGCTTGGCATTGACCACGGGAACCGCCCCCAAAATGCTTCATACCAATATATAGTGGTACCGGGTGTTACTCCTGAAGAGTTGGCTTCAACAAGTGCCAACAACAGGAATATTAAGGTTCTCTCCAACACACCCGACCTGCAGGGTGTAATACATAACGGACTGGGTATTTGCCAGCTGGCCTTTTACAAAGCCGGAGAAGTTGAAATATCCGACGGGTATAAGGTCAAAATGGGCAGTCAGGGAATGGCCATGCTGAAAATGAACGGCAACAGGATTAAGGAATTGAGCGTTTCAGATCCTTCCAGAAAACTAACAAAAGTTACCGTAACTGTACCTGGCATCTATAATAACCGTGGTGAAAATTTTATCACACTTCCCAATAACACTGAAAACAGCACATTAATTACCGTTGACCTGCCAGCTGATGTTTATGCCGGCAGCAGCAGAACAATTAAATTGTAATCTTTCCGGAGGTTTTCAATGATTGAAATAACAAACAACAACATCTTAAATTTGGATAAAGAAGGCTCCCGTAGCTTTTAGAATTTTAACAGAAAAAAGCTGCTTCGTTTTAGGAAGAAAATCATGGAATTTTGCCCGTTGATAAAGTCATCGCTGGTTTATATAGCTTTATATTGATGTCCTCGATTGGGTTATAGTGCTCCAGGTGGTATCCCTATTGCGCCATAACCTAAAAATTTCGTGAAATTTTTCTGCCGCAATAGTTGACCATTGACAATAATGTTGTAACTTGATTAGGCTTTAAATCAACTTCCAAGCCAACCTGAATGATTGGAAAAGGTACATTTTATTTACGTTAAATTAAACCAGCAAAAAATGAAAAAGAAATGTTTGCTCCTAGGGCTGATTATGCTTTGTTCATCAGTCTCGTTCGGACAGATGGACATGGTGAAGGAGGTCACCGATGCCGCCGAGAAGGGGTATCAGGCCTACCTTGAGAAAATTCCGGACGGTCAGGAATCCCATTACGGATTCAACAACCAGGAAGAGTTTGCAAGGGTAAAAACCGGCAAACCTTACCAGATCATTATTCTGAAGAAAGAATTCTTCACTGACCCGGAACTGACCGGGGAAGATTGCCTGCAGCCGCTGAATGAGTGGCGGGTTCCCCTGATGGTGGACCATGAAAACAGGGCTTTCCTGACAGTCGCCCGGATTAAAGGTTCTTATAAGGCGGTGGGTTTGGGCGCTGCCGGCCTGGCCCGTGAAGTGGGCGAATTCGAAAAAACGCATCCATCCAAAAACCAGTATGGTAAGATCCTGCGCGTCTATAAAATGACCAGCGACTTTGTCCTTCTCCCCGATGAGGCAAATCCTGCCTCTCCCACCCTCTTCCCCCTCAAATCGGCAAAGAATTCCCTAAATGAAAAAGGGGAAAGTGCCGCGTCCTATAAACTGAACCAGGGACTGCAACTCATCAGGAAACATGTCAAAAACAACTAATCCAACTGCCATGAAGAAAATAGTAATTTACCTGATCATAATATTTGTCTGCACGTTTAGGGCCGTGCCTGCAGACGGGCAGGTTTTGGATGTTCAGGAGACCATCCAGGAACATTCCATGTGGTGCTGGGACGCCTCATCAGTGTGTATCCTGCATTACTACGGTTTTGTATTTACCCAGTGTGAAATCGCCAACTGGGCTTTCAAGAGAAATGATTGCTGCGGGGAATCCACATTTGCCTGGAAAGATCCCAACGATACAGAGAACAACCACCCCTGCAATAGTGGAAACTATCTCTATGGTTACACTAACCACGATATCGATGATATTCTTGACCACTACGGAAGTATCGCCACGGCTGGCTTAAATGCAAACCTGACAAAAGCAGAAGTACAAGCGTGGATCGGTTTAGGAACACCTTTCGTTATGAGATTTGACTGGACGGGTGGAGGGGCCCATGCACTGGTCGGCCATGGCATTGACGGGGATGACGTCTATTACATGGATCCCTGGCCGAATAGTGGATTTACAATTAACGATTATGACTTTGTGGTCGAAAGCGAGGGACACAATTGGACCCGGACCCTCGCAATGACCACCCTGCCAGGAATGGACTTTTACCTGCTGAACGCTGTTGCAGACCAGTCTTGCAGTGCACCGGGCGGATCGGTCAATGTGAGCTGCGAGATACACTATACAGGTTTAAAATTAAAGGATGAAGTCGGGGCCGTCAACCTTGGTTATTACCTGCGGAAAAGCGGATCAAACGACCCATCCAGCTACGTGTTCCTGGGTAGCTCCCCTTCTTATCTGGGAACCGATAACCCGAATATTACCAAATATGCCACTCTTGACATCCCTCCGGGTACAGATGCCGGATACTACGACATCCTCTTCGTAGCCGATTATGATCAACAATTCGTGGAAAACAACGAAAATAACAACATCCTTGGTGTTACGCTTTGGATAGATGTCATCGCACCTACCCTGAACTGTCAGGCTGATGCAGTACGCTACACTGATCCCGGAGTCTGCACCTTTAAGCTTTCCGGAACAGGGTTAAACGCCACAGCCTCAGACAATGGCACCGTTACATCTATCACCTGGATTATGACCGGGCCCACTTCAGCCTCCGGGTCGAACTCCCTGGCCGGAACAACCTTAAACCCCGGAGAGAACTTCGTCACCTGGACCGCCACCGATGAGTGCGGGAATAGCAGCACCTGCAAGCAAAAGATCACCATCGTGGATTCCGAACCTCCCACAACCACCTGCGGGCCTGATGCCCTCAAAGGAACTGATCCCGGTGTCTGCAGTTTTAAGGTTTCCGGAATGACTCTGGATGCCACTGCTACCGATAACTGTGGCAAACCCGTCACTCTGACCTGGGCACTCACAGGAGCCACTGCGGGAAGCGGCACTACCTCCCTGAACGGAACCACTTTCCAGCTCGGGGAGACCACCGTCACCTGGACCGCCGAAGATGATTCAAAGAACAAAATCTCCTGCACCCAGATAATAACTGTTACCGATTTTGAAGATCCGGTAATCACCTGTAAGCCCGGTGCAATCAAATCCAGTTACACCGGGGACTGTACCTATAAGGCTGACGGAACGGAATTCGATGCCACCGCTACCGATAACTGCGATGTGCAATATCTGTCCTGGAACCTTTCCGGCGCCACCGTGGGAAGCGGATACACCACACTGGAAGGTGTGGAATTCAATTTCGGGGTGACCACCGTCACCTGGACGGCTGAAGATTACAGGGGAAATAGCAGCACATGTTTCATGGAGGTCGATGTGAACAAAATCATCACCATCACAACGGTCACTCTCAATCGCTCAGAACAGCAATACAGTGATCCCGTCACCTTCACAGCCACCATTCAGCCAGGAGCCTGTACAGGAGCGGGAGAGGCAGCCACAGCGGTCACCTTCTATGTGGGTGACCAACCCATGGGAGATCCGGTTCCACTTTTACTGGAAGGGGGGCTCCTTAAAGCCTCAAAGACCTACCCGCTGTTGGAATATCCGGGATTTGAAGGGACCATGGATCCTGATCCGGCACAAAATCCCAAACTGATAACAGCCGAATTCAGTGGCATTGACCCGGACTTTGATGTGAAGGATGCCACTACCAACCTGACCGTAATTCCTGAGAATGGTTGCGCTTATTACGCCGGCGTCTATTATGCTTCTACCGGCTCCCCGCTTCTTGACAAGGCCACGGTGGTACTGGCGGTAACCATCGTTGAGGAAGACGACGGCTTTCCAGGAGAATTCCTCAACAATACCACAGTCAGGTTTTACTCCGACGGATCCCTGATTACAGCCGTTCCGGCATTGGATGCAGGTGAAATCGGGGCTGGGTCCGCCATTGGAACAGCATCGTATGAATGGCCCGGCGTGGCTGTCGAGGTTTACGACATCACTGCAAAGGTTATGGGCTATTATACAAATGCCTTATTGGAAGATTGTGACGGGGAAGCTTTGGTCACTGTAGGCAAACCCACCCCAGACTTCATCACCGGTGGCGGATTTGTCACCCTCGAAAATTCCCTGGGATTGCTGGCAGGTACTCCAGGCACCAAAAATAATTTCGGTTTTGTGGTCAAATACAACAAGAAGATGACCAACCTCCAGGGGAACCTCAACACCATCGTCCGGCGCATGGAGGGCGACGGCATGCATCTGTACAAGATAAAAAGCAATGTCCTTTCCTCCCTGGCCATCAATGAGAACCATGCAACCTTTACAGGAAAAGCCACAATCCAGGATATTACCGATCCGTTGAAGGCGAAAGATGTGGCTGGGAACTGCATACTGCAATTCACCCTCACCGACAACGGGGAACCCGGGAGCAACGACCTCATCTCCATCACGGTGTGGAAGAGCGATGGTGGGATGTGGTTCACCACCCGGTGGGATGATGTGGCCTACCGGCCTGTGGAGCAGTTGCTCGACGGCGGCAACCTGGTGGTCCACTCTGCCGCAGACGACGGAGGAGAAGAGGCCCCGGTAAAACCACCCAAAAAGAAAGTGGCAACAATCAACCCACAAGAAAACAATACCCTGCAGGTATACCCCAACCCCTTTAGCAGAAAGCTCTTCTTTGACCTCACCCCATTAGCAGACCTTCACGCCCGGCTTGAAATCTTCGACGTCACCGGACGAAAGGTCACTACACTCCTCAACAGGCAGATAACAGGCGGACTGTCTTACCATATAGAATACCAACCCCAAAATGAGGCTTCCCACCTGCTGATCTACCGTTTGACGCTGGGTGACCAGACCTTCAACGGCAAGGTGTTCTATAAGAAATAACCAGCAGACCCTATTCTGCACGGTTTGCAAAAGCGGCCCTTCTCTCAGGATGGGTCGCTTTTTTCAGTATCAGGTTCAATCGGTTTTACCCATGTGGACCCTTCTAATTAACATCTTTTGGGATAAAACCGCATGGGCAGATTATTTGTACTGGCATCATTACTAATTCACTTCTGGCTAAGTGTCAATCTCTTAACCCTGCATTTCCAAAAGATTATCTATTCAAAACATTATACTTACTTTTACGTTAGTAATATATGATAACAATATGACTCTCAGAGCATTTATTTGATTTGAAAATTTCTCCGTCTAACAGGCTGCAAAAATTACAGGCTTAATAAAGCTGGCGTTTTCGTGCTAAGAAAGAGAGCAACGACTTGACAATAGAATGAAAAATGTAATAAAATGAAACATCCGGACGCAATAGCACAAGAGCATTGGCAGGCTTTTAGAGAAGAAGAAATCTTCAGTGAATTAAAAACATCTGAAAAAGGTCTAAATCAGGAAGAGGTAAAGAAGAGGCTGGAGTTATACGGCAGTAATAAACTGCCCGAAGGAAAGAAAGTCACTCTTATGCAGATAATCCTGCACCAGCTATTGAATCCATTAATCTTTATTCTTGTTGCTGCTGCTGCTGCATCGGTAGCCATTGGCGAAGGGAAAGATGCCATATTTATTTTTCTGGTTATTTTCATTAACAGTGCATTGGGAACCTATCAGGAATTCAATGCAGAGAGGAGTGCCAGCAGCCTTCAGGAATTAATGAAAATAAAAGCAAGGGTAAGAAGGGATGGCAAAGAAAC
>CAYMXK010000315.1:0-5705 GCA_964393915.1 uncultured Prolixibacteraceae bacterium | reverse complement strand
ATCATCTAAATTTCTTTCTTTAAGGGCCTTATCCGTCATTTGAATAATTTGTTTGGTGCTTCCCGCAGGTTTTAATCCGGTGTAAGGAGCGCCCTCTGTTTCGCGGTGTAGTCGGACGAGGGTTTCAAAAAAATGTTTTACCACAATGGCATAAACTTCTTTATCACCGTTTTTTAAATTATAGGTCTTATTGAACAAAGGAATTATGTCCTTTTCCTGTTCATCCGTAATCCATTTCAACACCAAATTGACATTATTCGTTTCAAGCGCCCTGATGGCATCTTTTATTACCGGACCATCATACGAATCGCAATGTGCTGAAGCAGGAAGTGCAGCTAACAACATTAATAGTGAACCGAATACAATCGAGAGGATTGTTTGCAAATTGCTTTTACGGGGTTGAAGTCTTTTTGAACTTTCCGTTCTTAAATTGAACTCATTTGTTTTCATGACAATTATTCTTAATTTTTAATATTATATCCATGACATTAAATATTTGGTCGTTGCAAATGACAATGCCACTGAATAAAATTTCTTATTACAAAGCTTTGGTAATAAATGAAATGAACTATTACACAATTCTGCTTAATTGCTACATTATTCACACTTATTACTATAAATTTGAAACAGGATTGCAAATTAAACCCTGCAAGCTTTTTAGACGAGTCACTCAATTGTATATTCTCAACCGATTTGTATTTGAATTTACTCAACCCCTTATGCTCAGCGTTTTCGTCGAGTGCGTTGTTTGCTCGGGATTTCTACTAAATCCCCAATTAAAAGGATAAAAGCCGATAGTGAAAACTAAAGGCTTTTGAAGAGATAATTACTCAAATTTAATAACTTCAACAGAAATTCGTACATATCCTAATTTTTCCAGGTTACAGCAATTTGGACTTTTCTACAGGCTTAGGTGCTTTCACAACTAAAATGCGTGTTTTAGAGTCAGAACTGTTTGAAAGGCAGTGCACAATGCCCTTCGGGCTTTCAACCAGGCAGTCCTTTTCCACCGAAATGGTTTCATCGCCTACCCTCACATCTGTTGTTCCTTCCAGAATATAAAAAAACACATCCACTGGTGTAATGTGCGGTTTTAAAGATTCTCCCGGTTGCAGGGTCATGTGCATTACCTGGGCATTGGACTGGTCGTATAACTTTCTAACATCCACTTTATGGGGTGTTTCAACAACCTGTTGTTCTTTTACTTTTGTAGTTTTCATTGTTTCTTAATTAATTGATTAACTGACTGAATTAATTTGTTGCCTTCCTGTTGAAGATCGAAAGTAAATTTGGCAAACTGCCATTTTTTAACAAATAAGCGCAGTGCACCCATAATAAAAATGACCAGGTGTTCAGCCTCGATATCCGATCGTATTTCATTGTTTTGCTGCCCCTCTTTTAAGATGGTTAGCAACGTTTGACTGTTATACTCAATCACTTCCGAAATTTTACTTATCAACCTCTCTTCATTCCTGAACATTTCTTCGGAAAATACTACCGAAGCCAGCGAAGGCATTTCTGCGAACGATTTGAAATGCTTTTCGAAAAGCCGCTCGACTTTTAGTACAGCCGACTTATCTGAACTGAGTTCCTCTTCAAAGATTACATTGGTATTCTTTTTAAGAAGTTCAAGAAGAGTTATCAATATCTGGATTTTATTCTCGAAATGCCGGTAAATAGCCGGTTCAGTTATGCCCAGTTTTTTTGAAAGGTTTTTGATGGTCAGACCTTGAATCCCTTTTTCACTAATTAACTCAAGTGCTGTGGAAATTATTTCCTGCTGACGTTCTGTTTGCATATTAGTTATCATCTTTTTGTAGCTTTTCTCTTAAAGTTATTGGCATGGCAGCCAAAATAAATAAAATACCGAAAATTACATGCAATACTACCATGAATTCATGTTGTTGGTCTTTTTCTGCAAAATTGGTTATCATAAGTGGAACTGATGTTAATACCAGAACTCCAATAATTATCATTCTAAGCAATTTCAATATTTTTATTATTAATTATTTTCGAACAAAGTTAGTTTATAATTACTAACTCACAATAGGTTTACAAATATTCCAGACAATTCACCGAAAGGTTTCCATACCCATCTTTTCCATTTTCGCAATATTTCCAGCCACGATTTTTTAAGATTTTTACCAATTCGCGATTTACCATGCCATGAGCCACCACCACAGCCTGGCCATTCCGGTATGCAAATTTTATCAGTTCTTCTGAAAAGTTATTCAGTTCATTAAGACGGTCCCTGTAGCCGGGTTCCTCTCCCTGGTTTATCCCGGCCATCCAGGTAATTCGCGAAATAATTAGCCACCCTTTTACCGGAAGTTGTATAACGGGTACCCGCATCACCGGATAATCGAGTTCGGTCAGTACGCTGTCGGTTTTTAGTACCCTATTTTCACCAAAAAGCATCATTGCCGTTTCCTGAGCCCTGGGTTGGGGACTGCAAAACACAGTATCTAAATTTTCTTGATTTTTAATTTTTCGCAATACCTCATCCGGATTGAATGGTTTTATACCCACATAATTATATAACACTTTATATTCCGCCGAATTTTTCGAAGTCCCCCAGCCAGGCTTATTCAAATCAACCTTAGCATGGCGAATCAAATAAATTTTTGGATTGGCAAAGGCTGTTCTTCCGGGCAAAAAAATCGATAGTAAAACAATAAATTGAAAAGTCACATAAATACTTCGCCCCTTTGCACCTTTGCAAAACAAATTTCTCATGTTAAAACTGGTAATTCAAAGTAAAATTAAACATCCGATCATCGGCGCTGGCGGCAAACGAAACACTCATTACAGCCATATCGAAAGGTGAAAACCACAGGCCCAGACCGGTTCCGTTGTGCCACTTTTTCGAGTTTTCACCTTCGAGCCACACCCGGCCCGTATCGTTGAACAAAAGTACCCCAGCCGTGCCATTCAACAGATAGGTTTGAAACTGCTTCATCCGGATACGCACCTCCGCATTCAGGTAAAGCGAAGCATCCCCGTAAAAGCGGGTTTCCCTGTATCCCCGCAGGTTTTCGGTACTCCCCAACGTAGCTGCTTCGTGGAAGGCATAATCGCCAAACAATTTTTCGCCGCCAACTCTAAAGGCATAAACTACGCGGGGCCGTTGCGAAAAGCTAAGGTAAGTAACCCAGTCACCCGAAAATTTCAGAAAATTTTCTGTTTCCTTATTCAGCCCGGCAAAATAACCTGCCCGGGTTGTCAGGTGCATTCCGCGGGTGGGAAAGGTATTACTACCCGCAAACTCTTCCTCAGTTTTCTGCTCTATGCCGGCCAGAGTATTCATTTCATATTTAAAATAAACGCCTGAATAAGCATGAGCTACCAGGTCGTCGGCTGTCAATCCGTTTCCAGTCATGGCAATGAACCGTCCGGTGGTTTGTTCTGCATCGGCAAAACTGTAAAACAGTCCAGGACCAGCTTTGTGAATACGGTCGCCATCCAGCCACTTTACAAAATCGAGTTCCGTGTAAAAACGGTTCATGCACAGTCGGTAATATTCTTTTTCAGAGCGTGGAACCTCCCAATCCGTTTCGTTTCCCATGCCAAAATAGTTCCCGGCATATTCCGGAGAATTATATCTTGTACTGAAGTTGATATCCACCCGTCGTAACGGAAAACTTTGCTGCGCACCAAAACGCAGGTTAAAAGCGTTGGTTGCAACCGCATAATTCCCCAAAATTTCATATCGTTGCTGCCGGTATCTGGAGTATGTGGTAAAAACAGGACCGCCTCCCACAAAAATGCCGTCATCGGGATTGTAGCCGGAAAAAATACCCGGATAAACTACGTCGTATTCAAAGTGATCCCTGTCGTATTCCAGCGCTTCCCTGTCAAACCGTTTTTTTAACCTGACAGAGCGGTCAGGTGAAATCTCTGTGTTTCCGTCACCATAAACAAAAAAATTTTCACGCTTTAAACCTTCGCCTGAAACGATTTCATCTTTGTTGTTTCCACCGATAATATTCAACTCAATTTTTGAAAGATGATTCCCCTTAATTTCGAACCGGTCTTCTCCGTCCAACCCGTACAGGTGTATTTTCCGCGTTTCGGAAGCGTAAAAAGTGCGATGATAAAACCGCGGTCCTTTTTGCCCGTTCTTTTTCAGTTCGTATCCTGAAATCTGGAGTACAGTGTCTGAAGGCACCATGATTTCAAAATAATCAGAATCCTCCGTGCCGGTAATACTTACCTCTTTTGCCAGCGACAAATAAAGATTCCGCGCCATGGGATTCAGGTTTTCAAGACGAGCTTTCAGTATGCGGGCTGTTTCGGGGCCACACAACTGATAAACCTCGTTTGGAAAAGCGTACATGGCCGAATCGATTTTTTCAGGAGAGAGCAAAACCTGAAGCGAATCGATTTGCCGGAGCCACTCTTCCCAACTGTTTTGGGTAAGAAAAGAACGATCGAAATAACGGGCGTTAAACGACTGGCCTTCCATGTTTTCGGTGTATTCGGTAAAACCCTGAATTTTGGGCAGCAGCCATTTTCGGGCGACAATCCAGGGTAAAATGCCTTCGTTTACAAAAAAAGCCTGGTCGCGGTCGCGTGGAATGGGTTTGTAAACCGTTTGCCCGTTGCTTTCAAAACCGGCCCACCGCCACTGGTCTTCGTGCCGGTCCCAATCGTTTATTACTAAGTCGAACAGGCGTGCAAGCAGCACCGCATCTTCATCCACAAAATGATTGGAAGAAGCGGTGGTTTTTTCTATCACTTTCGCAGTGGAAATGATGTTTTCCGAACGCCCGAAACTTTCCACATCGCTGCGGTCTCCATCCGGTCGTTCCTCAAAGAGAAACAGTTTCCCGGCCACATCGCGCCGGTAAATCCCAAACCGCGGGTCGTCGAGTACATAAACCAATTCCGGATTGGTATGAAAAACACCTGCATACCTGGCCAGTGCAGCCACTACCGGCGCAGCGTAGGGGTTGGAAGCCGAAATCTGGTCCTGCACCAAATCCACAGCAAATGTTTTGTGCAACTCCTCCGGCACAGCGCCTTCCACGTATTTATCAACAGAGCGCAAAACGTACTGCCTTCCATCTTTGTCTTCAAGTCGCAATGAAAAGGTTTGCTGTCCTCCGCCACGTTTTAAAATTTTTAGTCCGCCTATTTTTGAACTGATATCAAATACCGGCGCTTTCACCGGAGTAGTCCAAACATCCCGGTAATTTTTGCCCATCCAGGTGTAGCCCGACTTTGAAATTTTGTATCGCTCACTTGCAATCGCTTCCATACTGTCAGGAAGCTGAGCCACAACAACAGTTTCGGTTTTTTCAGAAATGAACTCTTTTTTATAAATGATCTTTCTGAAAATGGCTTCATTTGTATTAAAAAAATTGAGTTCACATGCACCTTCGGGCGAAAAAACGAGTTGCGCAAAGCCCTTTTCTTCCGAGCCGAATTCTGGCAAATCTTTTCGCACGTATTCACCGCTGTGCCAGGAACCTGAAATAACAAAATGATTATTGTCGTGCTGAAAATACTGCATATTTTGCTCACCGGCAGAAACATACAGCACATTGGGGTATTTTTTCAGAACAGAAAGTAACCCATTACGAAAATTCTTAAAGTCGGGATGCTGGCTTTCCATTCTTGTACCGGGCAGTTTTCTGAAGAAGGTGTAGGGCAGTTGCAGCAGCCATTGTTCAGCAGAAAAATAACCATTGGTGTTTCCGTAG
>CAYMXK010000314.1:0-5710 GCA_964393915.1 uncultured Prolixibacteraceae bacterium | reverse complement strand
TTACCACGCAGAGTTAGATTCAGCCATCTATCAGAAAATAAGCGACAATACACTTAATGCCATCGCAGCAATTCTGGTGGTCGCCTCCCTCGCCCTCATGTACCTGATCCTGGAGAGAAAGAGATCTCCCCGCAATAAATAACTTCCCCAATGGACTATTTCCTGATCATCACCGGGATTTTATTTATGCTTACGGGAATAGCCGGATGTGCACTTCCGGTGTTGCCAGGCCCGCCATTAAGCTATGCGGGACTTCTGTTGCTTCATTTTACGGGAAAATATGAGTTTACCGGAAAATTTCTGCTGATCTGGGCAGTCATAACCATTGTTGTGACCCTTATTGACTATTGGATACCGGTGTGGGGAGCCAAAAAATTCGGAGCCAGCCGGCCCGGAGTCTGGGGAAGCATAATCGGATTGGTCGCAGGATTGTTCTTTTTTCCCCCATTCGGAATAATCATCGGCCCTTTTGCAGGTGCAGTTCTTGGCGAACTTCTGGCAGGCAAACAGTCGGGAGCCGCTCTGAAAGCAGGATTCGGATCGTTTGCCGGGTTCATCTCCGGGGTTTTGCTGAAGCTGATTGCATCCGGAATGATGACCTGGTACTTTTTCAAAACGCTTTTAGCCTGATTCTAAGATCCGAAGTGGGCCAGCAATTTATCCAGTACCTTCCGGCTTACCTTTAAAACAGTGCCATGCCTTGTACCTTCAGGAAAAATTATGCTGTCTGAAATATCGGTCCAGTTCTGAAGATCAGGGGAACTGACAGCCCCCATCCGGTGGTCCATGTATTTATCGAAGTACACCACCCACTCCTCTCCTATCTTTATGGCCGTGGGGCCCTCTGCCCAATAGTCACCCGTAATAGGCTCACTGGCAGCAGTATATGGCCCCTCCACCGATGATGCTGTTGCCAGCCTGATGTTTTTTTGCGGCGGATAACGGGTTTCATCTTTCAGGAAAAGGTAGTAGGTACGGTTGTGTTCAACCAGGGAGCCATCTATTACATTAAATCCGTGGTTGTAAAATTCTTTTGTCTCGCTAAATGTTTCGAAATCGCGGGTGGTCACATAATACATCCGGTGATCCCATCCCCTGTCTGCCATTGCTTCAGTCTCGGGGAAAAGTCCGGGTATCGTGGTTGACCAGAAGATGATGTAATTTTTCGAAGATTTATCGTAGAAAACTTCAGGTGCCCAGCAGTTTCTGGCGGTTGGCTCATGGCCCATGACCGGAATCAACTTCTGGTCCGACCAGTTAATCAAATCAGCCGAAGAGGCATATCCGATGCCCCGGTCGTTCCAACTCACCGTCCATACCATGTGGTATTTGCCGTCGGCTCCCCTGATGATGCAGGGATCACGCATCAGCTTATCATTGCTTACCTCGGGTTTCAGAACAGAATTATCGTTGTTGATGGCGGAAAAAGTCCGGCCATCTTCACTCCAGGCAAGGTGCAGTCCATCCTCACCATTGCCTTTGAAATAGGAAAAAAGGTAAACCTCATCACGGGTGGCATTGGTGCATGAGAACACAGCGAGCAGCAGAAATAAAATCATTAATCTATTCATAATCGTTCTAATTTAGCCTCCGGATCTTTTGGCTTTATAGCCGCTTTTCTGAAGAATATCCAATACTTTCAGAACAAAATCGCCCTGAATGAGAATCTCTCCATTCTTGGCTGTACCCCCTACCCCGCATTTGGTTTTCAACAACTTGCCCAATTGCTGCAAATCTTCATCCCTGCCGGTAAATCCCGTTACCAGGGTGACAGATTTTCCTTTGCGTTGCTTTTTGTCGAGTTGCACCCTGAGGTTTTGCTGTTGGGGAGGCAGCGTCTCAGCCTGTGACTCACCCTCCTTTTCGTATTCAAAGCCGGGATTGGTGCTGAAAACCACCCCGAGCCGTTCTTTCCAATCAGATGCCATAGGATAAAATTATTATTCGTTTATTGCTCCTGCCGGAGAAAAGAGGTTTGATATTTTTTCGCCGGCTGAAGGATTACAATAGTTCTTCAACATGCGAATGTACTAAATTTCAGGCAACAGGCATATCGGGCGACAAAGGTAAAGGCTCTTCAGGAGAGGCCACGATCAGGTCGCGGATGACAACGCTGGAAATAAAACACCCAAAAACGGCAGGCATATATGAAATGGTACCTACTGTGGAATTTTTATTCTGCCCCTGTTCAATCCGGATAGCCTCACCGGGAACTTCTTCAGGCGAAAATACGGCCTTTACTCCATTTCTTATTCCCAACCGGTGCAGGCGCTTCCTCACCATCCTGGCCAGATTGCAATCGTGGCTTTTTGATATATCGGCAATTTTCACCTTCGAGGGGTCCATTTTTCCGCCGGCTCCCATGGAAGTCACCACTCTAAGTCCCCTCTGAAAGGCATGATATATAAGGAAAACCTTGGGCGACAGCGTATCAATGCAGTCCACCACATAATCAAAGTGCTGACTGTCTAGCAAACCGGAAGTTTTTTCATCGCGCAGAAATTCGTTCACCACGGTCAGCTGCAACTGAGGATTGATGTCAAGAAACCGGGCTGCCAGCACTTCCGTTTTGGCCTTTCCGCAGGTTGAAACCAAGGCCGGCAGTTGCCTGTTGCGGTTGCTCTCTTCCACCTCATCCCCATCCACAATCGTCAAATTTCCGACACCTGCCCTGACAAGCATCTCTGCTGCATAGGCGCCTACGCCGCCCAATCCGACAACCAGTACGTTCGACCCCCTGAGCATTCTTTGCCTGTGAGGTCCGAGAAGCAACTCTGTTCTTTCGTCCCAGCTCATTCCCTGACAAAAACTTGTCTGAAATTCCACTCCACTTTTTCGGCCAGTTTATCAGTTTTCATATCCAAAATTTCACTGGCAGCCTCATACAACGAACTCACCGGCAAAAGATCCTCATCGGTTTCAAAGAAAATCTGCTCCAAAGGAATCAGGGACAATGATTTCCGGGAGGGAGAATTTTCATCGAGCAAGCTGTTGCCAAAAGAAAAATAAAAATCCTGCTGAATCAACTGCTTGGTAATCATCTCATTACCCGTATACCCATGAAAAATCCATGGTACAGTGGGCTTAAACTTTCGTTTCAGGTGAAAAATATCGTTCCAGGCTTTTACACTGTGGATAATGACGGGCTTGTTCGATGCCTCAGCCATTTCGCACTGCCGGAGAAATACATCGAGCTGCAGTTGAAAGTCGGTATTGCAAATTTTATCCAAACCACACTCTCCAACGGCAATAACTCCGTCGCGTCCCAGCAGACTCTCCACCTGTTCCAGTTGTTTCCTGTAAACATTGCTGTTTCCGATAAACCAGGGATGGAGACCCACCGAATAAAAACCGCCAGGCGGCAAATCGGCCAGGGGATTTTCGGGGAACCGGTTCATGATAAAAAGTTTTCCTACGCCTGCGGGTATCTGGTGGGTGTGGATATCAATACAATGCATGATTAAGATATAGGTTTGTTTTACTATTGCCGCTTACAACAATGACAGGATTGTTTTAATTACATTTTCGGCGCCAACAGCAATCTGGTCGATGGTTGCATCGAGCATATAGCAGGGAGTGGTAACTACCCTGTTGTGCCGGTCTATTACTACTTCGCCGTGGGAGACAACAACATGTTTACTTCCCATCTTTTCAATAGCACCGGAGGTACCGGGATCGTTACCGATAGTGACTTCCACATCGCCCAATATTTTCGCGATCAGAACCGGGGAAATACATAAGGCACCGATGGGCTTTTTTGCCTTGTGCATCGCCTGGACAGCCATTTGGGCATCGGCATTTACACTGCAATCTATTCCATCGAAGGCGAAAGAACATAGATTTTTGGCCACCCCAAACCCACCTGGAAAAACAATAGCATCGAAATCAGCAGCCTGAAAATCAGAGAGCGGTTTTATATTTCCCCTTGCGATTCGTGCCGATTCTACCAGCACATTGCGGGTTTCATTCATCTCTTCACCCGTAAGGTGATTCACTACATGAGCCTGTTCCACATCAGGTGCAAAACACTGATACTGAACACCCTGCCGGGCAATTGCCAGAAGAGTCAGGGTTGCTTCATGAATTTCGGCACCGTCGTATACACCACAGCCCGAAAGTACAACAGCAATTTTCTTATTCATGGAAAGCTGAATTTTTGATTTATCACCGTAAAAATAGAAAACTTCCCCGATATAAGCACAAAAACCTTACAACGACCGGATGGTAATGTCTTTGAATTTAATAAGGAGCTCATCAGATGAATGAAGTTGCAATGCAATTTTTCCGGATGTGCCCACCTTCTTTTCAAGGTGCAGGCTGTCGTCGAGAATGCCTGTGGCATTAAAGTCCGTCACCCTCTTCCCGTTAATAAATGTTCTGATTTTCATGCCCTCACAAGTTATCTCCATGGAATTCCAGGCATTCTGGTCGTCATCAGCATAAACCAGCACGGTTTGAAGGGCAGCAGGAGGAACATCCGCTTCTGTAATTTTCCAGTTGGGCATCGAAGGGTGAATCCAGCGATTGACGCCGTCGGTTTCATCATATATGAGTCCGGTACGGAAAGGAGTGGGTGGATGAATATCTGCCTGCGGGCCGTTCAGCCAGCCGCCACCACGGGCCGAAGGCGATTTGTCGTAGCGGCTGCGAAACTGGACACCGCTGTTTCCCCTGGATGATTTATATACCTGAAACTTCAGTCTCAGGTTAAAATCAGCGTATTCGTTTTCATGTATCAGCCAGACATAATTATGGTCCTTTTGCCCTTTAGAATTGCACACAATTGAGCCATTCTCCGCCTTCCAGAATATTTTATCCCTGTCACCGGGCAAACATTCCACGTTCCATCCATTCAGGTTATCCCCGTTAAAAAGATGCTCCCAGCCATCCTTTTCCAATTGAATAATCTCGAAGGGGGTTAATGATATGTCACTTTCTGATGGGAAATTCGCAGGAACCTTTACCGTAACTTTTTTTCCTGCAGTCCATTGAACAGCCCGCAGGAAAGTGGTCTGAAATCCTGTGCACTGTATGCCCGCAGGCATCCGCTGATCGTGCCACAAATGGCCGAATGTTGCGTTATAAATCCTGCCCTTGCCATATCGTACAGTCCAGTCGACCGGCCAGTTCTTACCGGTCTTTTCATCGTAAGTATAAGATAATACTTCAACGTTTTCGGCCGGTCCGCGGGCATAGGTATAGAGCTCGATGTCGGGAGTTTTCCATTTTTGGGGAAATCCCCTGTTTATAGGATGTGATTTCAAAAGATGAACGACAAGATCGACGCGTGGGCCATGGCTCGTGTTCTGACCAGCTCCGGAAGGGATCCTCACCATTTTATTACCGGCAATTTCAATGGCATCGCCCTGGTCTGCCTTTCTCCAGCCCAGTCCGATCATTTTATTGTATTCGCCCCATTCGGCGAAAGAGTTGTTGGCCGAATGAAATACGTACATCCCTCCTCCGTTTTTCATATATGCCTCGAACTGCTTCTGCACAGGCACAGGCCATGAATTGTTGTTTCCGAGGCTGTTAATATTCAGAACAACGACATCATACTTAATAAAATCAGGATTCCAGGCGGCATATCCGGGCGAATTATTGACAGGGGCAGTAGAAACGTCAACTTCTGAGAATCCGGAATTCAGCAACATCGTTTGGATCACTTCGGTAGTGTACCGCCAGTCGTGGTTGCTGTAACCATCGACGA
>CAYMXK010000313.1:4237-5719 GCA_964393915.1 uncultured Prolixibacteraceae bacterium | reverse complement strand
TACATATCCTCCAAAGAAAGGCAACTGGTCTGAATGTTATATTTTGACAATACCTTGTTCTTCAGGTGTTCCGCTTTAGCCGCAAATAACTCAGGATTAAAGTTTTTTTTCTGGCGTTTTACCTCTGCCACGACAGCTTGATTTTTAACTAATTTAAGTGCGACAATGTCAATTTCATTCTGATTATTTTTAGGCTCCCACCAGGAACCGATTTCCCTGAATTCGAAACTTTCAGCAAACTTCTGCTTGAAATAGCGTTCAAGCATTTTACCCGAATAGGTTGCGTAATCGGCTTTAATAATGTTTCGCAGTCCTTTGAAATTCTTGATTTCAATCAGGGAGCGGTATCGGTCGAAGTAATTGAACCAAAAACGAATAAAATTATCCTGAATTTCAAACCGGACTGCCTGAGTACCTTTTTTCGTGAGAACCGGCAACTGACGAACGATAATATTGTAATCTTCAATTAGTCTTTTTAACTGCCCGCCTATGCTTTTATCGCCCAATGCAGATTCAATATTTGGCTGAGTATTAATGCCGCCAGAAATAGCACTTAGAATTGAAAAATAGGTAGCATAGTTTTTTCCGAACTCTTCGATAAGAAGATTTTTCCCTTCTTCGGTAAAAGGTGAATTTTCGTGAACCATAAAATCGATCATTCCGTCAACATCCAACCTTCCGTTGTCACAAAATAATTCAATGTATTTGGGAATTCCACCGGTAAATGTGTAGAATGCAAGCAGATCATCGTTGGTGTATCCGGGGTAATAGTCGTGCAATATTTCTTTAAGGGTTGTTATGTCAAAAACAGATAATTTGATAATGTTATCGGCTCTTCCAAACAATGGTTCTTTTGAATTTCTGAATATCTTCTGCATTAAAGAATAAACAGATCCACTGATTATCAGATTCATGTGTGTTCTTCTTCTGTAGCTGTCCCAGATATTCTGCATATCACTGAACACAGACTCATTGATATTTGAGAATTCCTGGAACTCGTCAATAACCAGATTAAAAGAACGTTGAACAGCCAGTTCCATCAGGAACTGAAATAACGATCTGAAGGATTGAATACCTTCGGGGACAAAAACATTAAGAGAACCAGCCACTACCGGTATAAATTCAGAACACAGTACGGCTTCATTTTTCCTGCCCACAAAAAGGTAAACCGTAGGAGTGTTTTCAACAGATTTCATAATAAGGCTTGTCTTGCCAATCCTCCTTCGTCCGGTTACGACTGTCATCCTCGAAAAATCACTAAATGAAAGATTCCTTATTCTTTCCAACTCTTTAAGTTCACTTTCACGGTTATAAAATTTCATAAGAAATACTTTATTACAGCCGTAACAGTTACAGCCGTAACAAAGTTATAAAAAACTTTCAATAAATCCAAAACAGACCAGGCATCGCATTCCGTGTCACCTTTACCAATAAAAATTTTAAACAACAGCCAGAGTTGCAGCCAGAGTTGCAGCCAGAGTT
>CAYMXK010000313.1:0-4137 GCA_964393915.1 uncultured Prolixibacteraceae bacterium | reverse complement strand
CAGCAGGAGTCTCTTTACAGTTTTACACTAAGGCAATTAGAGTATATGTCAACCAAACAATTGACGATACTTAGTCAAAAGTTGGGTTAACCCTTTTAAGTCGATAGGAAATACCTGACTCTGTTGGGAAGTCATATGTATTGCCAGTATCGGGAATCAATTCAACCAGTTGCCCCTGCTCATTATTAACGTAAGGCACAGGGTCCGGTTTTGCCAGAAGAGGATTTGAATTCTCTCCTTCGGCAGGTTGCAGCCTGGCATTCCTGCTGGTAAGGTTCCCGTTTACTTTTACCCTGCAGTTTCCACCCAGACGGGAATGAATATCAACGGTTTTCAAAAGTCCGTTTTCCCATGCCATATCAATTACAAAGCCTCCACGGGCAACAAGCCCTTTTACTTCTCCACTGGATAACTCATCGGGTAATGCCGGAAGCAGGTGAATAAAACCCTCATGGCTTTGTACGAGCATTTCGGCAAGACCTGCGGTACCTCCAAAATTTCCCTCGACCTGCACTGCCGCATGGGCGTTGGTAAACAGGTTGGTGCTTGTGCCTTCGCTTCCCCTTACCTCCGTTTTCTCACCAACATAAGTGAACCCATCCTTTAACATTTTATATGCATGATTGCCATCTTTCAGCCTTGCCCACCAGTTTAGTTTCCATGCCATAGACCAGCCAGTGCTGAAATCGCCGCGATGGATAAGGGTTTGCTTTGCAGCTTTTGCGAGTTCCGGCGTGTGCAGTGGTGTTATCTGATTACCCGGATGCATGCTGTACAAATGAGAAATGTGCCTGTGTGTATCCTCAGGATCATCCCAGTCCTTATACCATTCCTGCAACTGGCCGAGCCGGCCGATATGAAACGGATAGAGACGGGGAATCGCCTTTTCTACCCTTTCAGTGAAATGATTACTGATGCTTAATATCTTTGCAGCTTGCAGTATGATGGAGAAAGATTCACGTATCAGGGACATATCCATCGTGGAAGCCATTGATATACCGATTTGCTTCCCATCAAGTTTAAAGCTGTTTTCAGGTGAAGTTGATGGATTGGTAACCAGGTAGCCGTTTTGATCTTCAACCATCCAGTTGAGTAAAAACTCAGCAGAACCCTGCATCAGCGGCCAGGCTTTTTCTGAAAGGAATGTAACATCGCCGTTGTGCAGATAGTGTTCCCAGAGATGCTGGCAGAACCAGGCTCCACCCATTGGCCAGCATGACCATCGTGGTGCACCCCGTGGATCCCAGTCTTCGCCGCCGGCAGGTGAAGTTTTGGCCCAGATGTCGGTGTTGTGGCTTGCAAGCCATCCCGAACCGATACCATAATTTGTTTTTGCGGTAATGGCCCCATTAACTGCCAGCCCTTCCATAAAATCAAAAAGTGAATGGTGGCACTCTGCCAGATTGGTGTTTTCTGCCGGCCAGTAATTCATCTGGGTGTTGATGTTGATGGTGTAGTTGCTTCCCCATGGGGGCTGCACAAATGGATTCCATATTCCCTGCAGGTTTGACGGGGGTGTCCCCTTACGTGCCGATGAGATCATCAGGTACCGTCCGTATTGGAAATAGAGTGATGTAAATCCATTGTCAATATGCCCCCCGTTAACTTTCAGCAGCCGTTCGTCGGTAGGGAGGTCCATCTCCTGCGGGCCAAGATCTAATTCCACCCTGTCGAAAAGCTCTCTGTAATCGTCAAGATGTCTTTCAAATAATGCATCGTAATTATATTCTGAAGCTGCAGATAGTTTGCCACTGGCAATGGGTGCAGGGTCCTTTCCTTCAAAGGCCGGCGATTTATCAAATCCGTTAAAGCTTGTGGCAGCGGAAAGCAGAAGTAAAACTTCATCAGCATTTTTTACTCCAATAGTGCCTTTTTGAGGATTCAATTCTCCTCCTTTGGCTATCAGTTTAAGATGAATCTCAAAGGTCATTCCTTCCCCGTCAGGTTCGTATACAACCTGCTCTGGTTCATCATTTCTATGGGCAACATAGCCGGGGGCTTTCCCTTCCAATACCAGATAGTCATGGGAAATTACCCTGATGTCGTATTTTAATTTTGATGTTAATCGTGCATCAAATGTGATTTTCCCCTTGTCGGAGGCGGTGAGCTTTACCACCATTACCTGATCAGGATGGCTGATGAAAGATTCTCTTTTATACTCAACACCATCAATACTAAAGGAAACCGAGGACAGTGCATTACGCAAATCAAGACTTCGCCGGTAATTTTCAGCTTCTTCAGCGGAAAATGGAAAATCGAGGAACAAATCACCCATGGGCAGGTAGCGGGCTGAGTAAGGCCCGTGCATGCCCCTCCAGAGCCTGTCGGCTTCCTCGTAGTTTTCTTCAAAAACTGCCTGACGGACTTTTAGTAATGTTTCCGGGCCATTTTCCCTGTTACCCGGAGTTGGCCCGCCCGACCAAAGCGTGTTATCATTTAATAAAAATTGTTCGGTGGAGATACCGCCAAAAACCATCGCACCTGTCAATCCATTGCCCAAGGGAAGAGCTTCCTCCCAACTGCCTGCAGGCTGGCTGTACCATAGTTGCAGTGGCTCCTGTTCTTTATTTTGCCGGCAGGATACGGTCATAATCATTGCTACTAAACTGAAAATAAGTAAACTTTTCATCTCATTATAATTGTAAGTTCTTAAAGGGATTCGATGCAACACCCATGAAAATTATAATGTTGCTCATGTGTGAACTTTGATTATTCATGGTCGTTTCATACAAAATAATTATTACTCTTTTATAAGATAGCCCTGATCTTTGTACACGTCTATCAAACGTCCCATCTCCTGCACTTTTTCAGGGTATTGGTCAAACAGGTTTATGCGCTGACCCGGATCATCCTTCAGATTAAAGAGCAATCCAGCACCTAAAGGGTAAAGATATCAAAAAAAATCTCAGAATTTTAAACCGGCTCAATCCCCTCATGGTTTGCATGGGGTTATAAACACTGGCACTAAGGATCTTTAGTAAACTCCGTATTCTTTGATTGTATCAAACATTGCCAGCACATTCTCTACAGGTGTTTCTTCGAGAATGGTGTCATGACTGGCGCCTCCGATGTATCTGCCACCGGGCATCATGATCTTCAGAATTTCACATGTTTTGTGGCTGACATAATCAGGATCGCCTTTGATTAGAATATGATGGGAATCAATTCCGCCATTAAACACAATTTTGTCTCCAAACCGAGCTTTGAGAGTTGGCAGATCCATTCCGGTACAGGAAGTTTGAACAGCATGCAGGCCATCTAATCCAACCTCAATCAGCGATGGAATTAATTGAGCAAACCCGCCACAACAGTGCATCATAACTTTCAGTCCATAGGAATGTCCAAGATCAATCAGGCTCTTAAGGTGCGGCAGGACAAACCGGCGAAACAGCTCTTCATCAATAAGAGGTCCTGTTTGACTCCCAAAATCATTGCCAATGAAAAATATATCGATCTCCTCAGCCGCAGCATCAAAAATGCGTTTACCCGATGCAAGGTAATAGTCCATCAGGTGATCAAATACAGCATCAACAATTGCCGGTTCCAAATACATCTTGATAAAGAGATTTTCCATACCGAGCAAATCAATCGCGTCGTGCCAAAATGGTGACCAGTCGCCACCCAGAATGGCATATTGCCTGTTATACTGTTTAGCATCTGCCTTGACATTGCATACATCCACATCGGAGGCATCCGGCCAGGGATAGCTGTGAATTTGCGTTAAGGTTGCCTCAGCAAGAGGATGGTTGACCGGTTGGCCGTAACCCTGCCCGTGCCGGTCGATGCCGAAAGGGGTCCGGTAAACAATATCCTGACCCAGAGGCTTTTGGTTTCCATTATAGTTGGCAAATACACGCCGAAAATCATCATGGAACCTTTTCCGAAGTCCTTCATCGGAAAGACCGGTTGCCTTTTTGGCCTTGAGCCAGAATCCTTCCGACGCCCCACACCACATTGGTACGCGATCCGGCTCTTGATGGACAAACGTTGCCAGGACACGTTCCCTCGAAGTCATTTCCTTTTTATTGTTCATTTTTTACTGGTTTAAGTAAACTCAAATTCAGCAATGTTCTAAAATGCATTACATATCCTCCAAAGAAAGGCAACTGGTCTGAATGTTATATTTTGACAATACCT
>CAYMXK010000312.1:0-5773 GCA_964393915.1 uncultured Prolixibacteraceae bacterium | reverse complement strand
ATGAGGAAGGCATTGCCGAAAATACACTGGTGCTGTTTTCTTCCGACAACGGACACTGGCATATTTTCAAAACCCATGCAGGCTCCGGTGGCTTACTCAGGGGAGCCAAAGGGAGTACATTTGAGGGTGGGATGCGTGTGCCAGCCATATTCTGGTGGCCCGGCACCATTCAGCCTGAAGTGATCATGGAGCAGGGCAGTACGCTCGACGTCTTTGAGACTTTTTGCACCATAGCAGGTATCGAAGTGCCTTCCGGTAAAGTTTATGATGGCTGGGATATCTCCCCTGTGCTGTTTGGAAAAGGGAAAAGCCCGCGCAATGTAGTGGAGTATTATATGGGCAACCAACTGTTTGCCTTCAGGTACGGGAGTTTCAAGGCACATTTTGCAAGTAAGGAATGGGGCAGCACGAAAATGGAGCACAACCCGCCGCTGCTGTATAATCTGAATGTGGACCCTGCAGAAAAGTATGACATCGCCAATGAAAACCCTGAAATCATTGAAAAGATCATGCAACTTATGGAAGAACACAAAGCAACAGTGACCACATCCAACATTAAACAATAATTAAATGAAACACCAGATGAATTACAAAGCGTTGATTTTGATCTTCCTGTTAACAGCCGCTGCATCGGTTGCACAAGAAAACCGATCAAAAGTTGGCATTCGGCCATGGCCCCGCGACAGTGTACATGAAATGTCGGGAACCGGAGGGGTTGCCCAATGGAAACCAGGCATTGGGAATTATGATGACATGTTAAAAGCCGATTCCCATACGGCTATGCATATGGATGTTGTTTTTGGTTACGAGGGGGTGTTTAAGACAAATCAGCGTTTTTTCGAATATTATATTCATCAACAGGGAGGTTTCTGGGTGGATCCCGCACCTGAGACAAACAGGCTGATAGCGCGCATTCGGCAGACTGAACAGGCAGGCAATATTGTCAAACATATCATTATTGCCAGGGAGGGATGGTTGTATAATGTGGATGGGGATACAGGGCCTATAGCCGCTGATCCCAGGATTCTCTACCCGAGGGATGTTGAGAGTCTGCGTAAGTTATTCAGAGACGCCCATGAACTCGGGATGATAAACCACGACAATTACAAGTTGATCCAGATGGTGCTTCACCCTGCTGTTTTCATAGACGACCCTAAGGCGAAGGAAATCATCAGTACCATGGATGGCATATGCTACGAGTCGCATCATTATTACTTCCACTGGCCACTGGGCAGCACCATAAATACGCTGGAGGGGATGCAGAAATGGCCCGAACAGGTTAAATCAACGATGCTGGGAAGTGTCATGTCGGATCCGGAGACGGTGGCTCGTGGGGCAAAATGGGTGCTGGATCAGGGGTTGGACTACATCTTTTATTACGGACCTTACCGCTACAAAGATTGTGACAATTACGCTGACTTCCTTGAAAGAGACTGGTTGAGAAGCTTTTGGGATAAGGGCCTGCCCAAACATCATCCGAACATGCACTATTATCTAAATGCATTTCCCCATGGCTGCGGTTCACAAAGACCCGTTGGGCCTGAGTTAGACCCGCATTCTTACCTGGGATTTGCCAAGTGGCTGATCCAGGAGCTGAAGACTGGAGGAACTAAGGGATTGTTGGTCTCTTGTGCCAGTGAAGCACAGGAAGTACGTGATACCCGCAGCGACACCTGGGTTGCCGCTGATGAGCTTGGCCGTAAGTCGCCGGGACAGGATATCGCAGGTGCCCCCCGGGATAACCGAGCCGTTGGATTGTTTTTTTATATGTGGCTCAACGAAGATGAGCGCTTAATGATACATGACATTGAAAAGATCCTTGCCGGGGAACAGTCATGGGGCAATCCCGGTGCTTTCCATTTTTATTCCGAACCTCTATTTGGGTACTACTCCAGCCGCGACGAGTATGTAATTCGCAGGCAAATGCAAATGATTGCCGATGCACAAGTAGATTTTATCTTCTTTGATGTGACAAACCGACTGACCTATGAAGCTACCTATAAGACCATACTGTCTGTCATGTCGCAAATGCGGAAAGAGGGATATCAGGTACCACAGGTGGCATTTCTGACGAACACCAGGATGGATGAAACCATAGAGGCGTTATATGAAGAGCTGTATGGGCAGGGCTTATATTCTGATTTGTGGTTTATATGGGAAGATAAACCATTGTTGATGGGTGTTTATAACGGAGACAATGATGAGATCAGGGATTTCTTCACGTATAAGAGATCCTGGGCGTGGACAAACGGGCAGTGGTTTACCGAAGTCAATGGGGAAGACCGTTGGCCCTGGCTGGATCATTATCCCCAGAAACCCGGGTATAAGCATGGCATTCCTGAGTATATTTCAGTAACCACCGCACAACATCCTCATGGACAGTTTGCCATCGGTAAAAGCACCGGCGCCAATAGAGAAAATCCTCCGGTTTACAGTACAGAGGGTACCTATTTTAATTTACAATGGCAACGGGCGCTTGAAGTAGATCCGCCTGTAATCGGCATCACCCAGTGGAATGAGTTTCTCGCTCAGAGATTTGTTCACCCTGACCCACGCCAGCCTGTTTCGCATATGGTTCGCAAGCCTCTCAAACCCGGCGAATCCATATTTATTGATGTGTACACCCCGGAATACAGCAGGGATATTGAACCGTTGAGGGGTTATTATCGTGACAATATGTACCTGCAGATGGTCAGTAACATACGTAAATACAAGGGAGTGAGAAAACAAGAGCCTGCGAAAAACCCAAAAACAGTCAAACTCAATACCAGCTTCAGTCAATGGAACATGGTGGGACCTTCTTTCCTGGACGATATTCATGATACCAAACACCGTCGCCATGTCAGTTACGGCAGCGAGATGGTATATACCAATAATACTGGGAGAAATGACTTTGATGAGCTAAAGGTTTCTTACGATAAATCGCATCTGTACTTCTATGTAAGAACCACAGATGATATTACTCCTCATACCGGTGATCACTGGATGATGTTACTGATCAATGCAGATAATAATAACAGTAGTGGCTGGCATGGCTATGATTTCATTGTCAATCATACCGTTTTGTCGGCAACGGAGACTACCGTCAAGGCACACAAAGGTACTGGCTTTGCTTGGGATAACCCGCAAACTATCCAATACGTGTTTGAAGGAAATGAGATGCATCTGGCAATACCTGTGAGTGCCCTGGGGATAGATACTTCACGCCCCTTTGTGCTTGACTTCAAGTGGGTGGACAATAGTATATTTTCGGACGACATCATTGACCTTTATGTTGATGGCGACACTGCCCCAAACAACAGGTTCAATTACAGGTATATAAGCAAATAGCCGGTTTATTATAAGTACATGGATATTGGCAGATATTGGGAATAATCCTGTAAGAAACTGGAATAATTTTGAAAGTCGCTACATCTGAAGAGTGTTATCTTGCTGCCGGTATTGATGAGATTTGTGGTATGGATGATTTGTGTTTGCCATTTGTCACGCATCAAAAGTGAGCAATCTTGTAAAGATCATCCTGCAATTATTGTAAACAAAATAATGAACAGATTATTCAAAAATTAAAAAAAATTTGTATATGAGATTAACGAAAGTAACCATTGGTAGATCTTCATTGGCGATGGCCGGACTGCTGGCCTTTTCTGCAGGCGCACATGAAAACAAGGCTCCAAGACCCAATATCATCCACATCATGGTGGATGACCTGGGTTGGCGTGACCTTTCGGTATACGGCAGCGAAACTTTTCACACCCCACATATTGATGCGCTGGCTGCCAGGGGAATCCGTTTTTCCAATGCTTATGCTTCCAGCCCGCTTTGTTCACCCACACGGGCATCCACATTAACCGGGCAAACAGTGGGCCGGCTGCGGATTACATCGCCTACCGGGCATATCCCGCAGGTGATTCTCGATCCAAAGGAATCAGAAACCGGTGCACCCGGTTTTCCAATGACGAATCCACAGAACCGTTCCCGGTTACCCCTTGAAAGCGTGACCATCTCACAGGTATTAAAAAACAATGGTTACCGCACTGCTATGATGGGGAAATGGCATTTGGGACATGATCCCTATTTGCCTGAGAATTTTGGTTTTGATGTGGTGATAGGTGGTCGCGGCACTCCCGGTCCACCCCAGTCGCGCTTTTTTGGCCCATGGAACGAAGAGGCCAACCTGCCATCCGTTGAGGGCAGTCCAAACGTTGATGATGTGCTGGGCGATGAGGCTGTGAAATTCATTGCTGAGAATTCGGATGATCCCTTCTTTCTTGCATTGTGGCTTTACAACGTTCATGCTCCGTTTCAGGGAAAACCGGAGGACATTGAAGCATACCGTCCGTTTGCGGAGTCAGCATTGTACCAGCGCTCTGCCATAATGGCTTCCATGGTAAAGACCCTCGACGACAATGTGGGCAAGGTCATGGCAGAACTGGAACGCCGGGGTGTGCTTGAAAATACCATCGTGGTCTTCACCTCCGACAATGGAGGAAATATGTATGATCGTCCAGAGGGGGAGAACCCCACCAACAATAATCCTCTGCGTGCAGGAAAGGGCAATAATTATGAGGGGGGGATCCGCATTCCGTTGATCGTTTCCTGGCCGGGGAAGATTGCGTTTAATGCCGTTACGGATGCAGTGAACATCAGTTACGACTTTTTTCCTACTGTATTGGATATTCTTGACATTCCGGCTCCGGAAGGATGGCCGCTCGACGGGAAAAGCGCACTGCCCGCCTGGCGTGGTGAGTCATTTGAGCGTGGCCCCGTTTATACGGTATTCCCTCACACGGTACTTGCAACAGGGAATGTGGCGAATGTAGCCATGATTGACGGCAAGTGGAAACTGATGCGTTTCTTTTATACCGGAATTGATCAACAGGATGAATATGAATTGTACGACCTGAGCACTGACCTTGGTGAAACGCGGAATCTGGCTGCAGCCTATCCTGACCTTGTCAGCCGGATGGCCGCAGAGATGGACCGCCACCTTGTTGAGACTGCTACTTTATTGCCACGAAAGAATCCAAACTATGATCCGGATCTGATCTACGGGGGATTTCAAATGGTGAAAGGCGGTTATCTGGCCAATGGCAACCAAACTTCTGCAACGATTACTGCAAAGGAGCACCGCGTGACCTTGCGCTATCATATACCTGAACAAACCTCTGCCGGCAATGTCCTTGAGTTTGACTTTCTAAGCAATTGTGTGGTTAGTATCACTGCTGGTTCCGGGGCAATGCCGGTTTTTGGCAGCCCTGCCATGACTATTCCTGATTTGGAGAGCAGAAAGATACGCGTGCCTTTGAATGCAGCAGTTTCGGATGGGGTTATTACCGTGGTACTAGACCTGGAACAGCCCGGACGTATGCAAATTTCTGATCCTAAACTTGTTATGGATTAAGGTAGGACGAAACATGAAGGTTTCCCAAAACTCAATTGATACATTATGAACAAACAATTTCTGACGATACCTCTGGTTCTTTCCTCCGCAATATTTTGTACTTATGAAGCGGCAGCGGGTGAAAAACCTGGTTTAGGGAATAAGGGGCCAAATTTTATACTTCTTCTGACCGATGATCAGTCGTACCATTTATCGATGGTGGGTACGCCGGGTATTGAAACTCCCAATATTGACGCGCTGGCCGGAAAGGGAGTATTTTTCACGAAAGCATACTCCGCAGCAGCATCCTGCTCACCTTGCCGGAGTGCAATCCTGACAGGCATGTATCCGCATTCCAACGGGCATTGGCGCAATACGAATACCCCTGTTATG
>CAYMXK010000311.1:0-5827 GCA_964393915.1 uncultured Prolixibacteraceae bacterium | reverse complement strand
GCGACCAAAAAATTACCGACAAAGACCGCGATTTTATTGGAAGCAGTATTCCAACCTTTACCTACGGCATCAACGTAAATGCAGCTTACAAAAATTTCGATATTAATATTGATTTTAACGGACAATACGGAAATGACATTGTAAACACCAAGAAATTACCAACTTTCGCTCAATTCAATTATTACGAAACCACACTGAGCCGTTGGACCGGTGTGGGTTCTTCTAATTTTGAACCCATTCTGAATACCGGCCGCGGAAATAATTTTGAACCATCCACCAACCTGCTCGAAAGCGGGGCGTATTTCAGAATTCGCGCTATTCAACTGGGATACAAGCTCCCTGAAAAAATTATAAAAGCAATTAAAAGCAACAATTTCAGGCTGTTTGTAAATGCGCAGAATCCGGTCACCTTTAAAAAGAACAGTGGATATACTCCGGAAATTGGAGGAGGAATTCTTAATGGCGGAGTTGATACTGGCGGCACTTATCCCCTGCCGGCAGTATATACAGGAGGCATTACCGTTAATTTTTAATACAGTAACTATGAAAAAGATAATATTAATTATTACAATACTGGTTATCGGCAATGCTTGTACCGATGATTTTCTCGATCGATATCCAAAAGGGCGCTGGCATCACGGCAATTATAATCCCGACGATGAACTCGACAATAGCATTTTGGTTGAAGCCAAGCTGGCACAGGTCTATTCATCGCTTCGCAATTATGGTTTCATTTTCCCGGCATTCGGAATGCAAAATTACACCACACCCGATGTGGAAAAGGGGAGTACACCAAGCGATGGACAGCAAATCGTGCAGTTTAAACCAATGAGTTACACCGCGAGCAATGATCAGATTGCCGACTATTACAGCAATTGCTACAACAGTATTTTTCTGGCAAACGAAGCGCTGGCACTGGCTCTTACAATTGATGACAATGAAGCTCAAAAGAATCTGTACCTCGCCGAAGGTTTATTTCTGCGTTCGGTGATGTATTTCAGGTTAACACAGGCTTTTGGAGGTGTTCCGTATGTGGATAGAGTGTTGGGGCAGAACGAAAAAACACCCGGACGCATGTCGAAAGAAGAAATTTGGCAGAATCTTGAACGCGATTTAAAATCAGCCATTACTCTTCTTCCAACACGAAAAATGCTGTTAAGCAGTAAAAATGAAGGACGGGCAACTCAAAATGCTGCCAGTGCCTTGTTAGCCAAAATATATCTTTATCAGGAAAACTGGCCGGGAGCGCTTGGTGTGACAACCGCAATCATCAATTCGGGTGACAACAGTTTAAGTACACCTTACGACCAGATGTTTACTGAAGCATATGAATTTGGTGAAGAATCGGTATTTGAAGTTTACTGCGAAGAAAAACCTGCGGAAGAAATATATCTGGGCAGTCAATTCAGCGAGATACAAGGTATCCGCGGAATTCCAAATTTAGGCTGGGGATTCAATGCACCAAGCCAGATATTAATGGATGCCTACGAAGCCGGTGACCCCCGCAAAGCTGCTTCAGTTATTTCGGATGGTGAAACATTGGAAGGCAGAACAATACGGGCAGATGCCAGTGGATATAAATTCTTTAATAAAAAAGCATACACACCGGTTGCTGAACGCGGAATTTACGGAAGACCTACTGACGGTCATGGCCAATGGATGAATATCAGGCTGATACGTTATGCTGATGTGGTACTGATGCATGCCGAAGCTGCCTGCGAATCGGGAAATATTACCGATGCGCTCGACAAGCTGGAAATGGTAAGAGCCCGTGCAAGGGGTGGAAACAGCGCTGTTCTTCCCAGAATTACCACAACCAACAAAGATGAGTTGCGGGCAAAAATTCATCAGGAGAGAAGGATTGAACTGGCAATGGAATGGGAAAGATTCTATGATCTGGTGCGTTGGAATGAAGCAAGTTCCGTTATTCCAAATTTTGTGGTTGGCAAACACGAACTTTTCCCAATTCCGCAAACCGAAATTGACAAATCGGAAGGAGTTATTACTCAAAATCCCGGATACTAAAAACAATAAGTGATGAAGAATCTGATATTTCCCATTTTCGCCTTATTCAGTCTGGTTGCTTGTGGTGAACAACCTGAGCCAACAATTATTGTCGATAAAAACGATGACACCTATTCGCCGGCAAAGGTACAACCGGTTCTGGAGGAGTGGCAACGCAAAAACTTCAGTTATTTTTATGAAGGTGGCGACCCTTTAACCGGGATGGCGTATGAAGGCAATGAACGCGGAACAACAGTTACAACAGGAGGAAGCGGGTTTGGAGTAATGGCACTTATTGTTGGTTCGGAGCGTGGCTGGATTTCCCGGCAGCAGGCTGCTGAACAAACACAAAAAATAGTACGCTTTTTAGGGAAAGCCGATCGGTTTAAAGGAATGTGGTCGCACTGGTACAACACCGACGGAACTGCCCATCCATTTGGTAACCAGGTGAAAACCGGCGATGTGATTGAAAGTTCGTTTATGATGGCCGGGCTGCTCACGGCTGCTGAATACTATACTTCAGGTTCACCTGTTGAAACTGAAATACGTGACTCGGTCGCCTCATTCTGGAATACCATGGATTGGAAGTTTTATGCCCAGTCGGGAACAGAATTGAAATGGCTCTGGTATTCGCTCGAAAACCGTTTTGAACTGAATATCAACGGTTGGCACGAAGGATGGATTGCCTATATACTGGCTTTGGGGGCTCCTGATAATCATGCAATTTCAGAATCGGTATATAAACAGGGCTGGCAAAAAAACGGAGATTTTTATCATCCGAACCGGATGTTTTACGGCTATGAACTGCCCTTGGGTGAGAACAAGGGTGGCCCACTGTTTTTTGCTCATTATTCGTTTCTGGGCCTAAACCCGCAGTTACTGGAAGACAATTACGTTAATTACTGGAAACAAAATGTGGCGCACACCATGATTAACCGGCATTATTGTGTTACCGACGCACCAGAAGCACATAAATATGATGAAAACAACTGGGGTTTAACCGCTTGTTACGGCGGAAGACCGCCATGGGAATACAAAGCACGTTCACCCACAAACGACGATGGAGTTATTGCTCCAACTGCCGCTTTGGCATCTTATCCGTACACTCCGTTTTACAGCACACAGGTATTGCTTAATCTGGCCGGATTACCTCTGGCTCAGGGAACCTACGGATTTGCCGATTCATACAGCCCTGCAACCAACACCTCTGAAAAAAGACACCTTGCCATCGATCAGGGTCCAATCGTAGTGATGATGGAAAATTACCGTTCAGGATTAATCTGGAACCTGATGATGAAAAACGAACACGTTAAAAGAGGATTAAGTCGCGCCGGTGTAAAAGTAAAACCCGCGTATGAACAGGGATTTCATCTGGCCATGTTGAATACTGAAACAGAATTATATGACATGATGCGGCATCCCGACAGGAAACTGTTTGAGCTCCATTATTCTGTTCAAAGTGCCGGAAATGTGCGGTTCACAATAACCAATAAATCGCTTAATAAAGTTGTTCTCGAAAAATCTGTTCAGGCAACTGCCGGAGAGCAAATTTTTGAGTTCGACAGTAAGGAAATTATCAATGGTAAACCTCACATCATAAAAATGACGACCCCGGATAATAAGGATTACTCAATTTTAACAAAACTGAGATAATCCGATAGTATTAACATTTTAAAATTAATGGTTATGAAAAGAAAGATTTTTACTTTATGTATTGCCCTTTTTCCCTTCGTGGGATTGTTCGCACAGGTGCTACCAGACATCCTGCTGGATGACTTTGAAAGTGGCGTGGTAGGTTTTACCGAAACGGTAAATGTAAACCCGCCTGCACACATGGATGTTGCTGTAGTGGATAATCCGGTAAAAGCCGGGATAAACACAAGTAATAAAGTTTGGGAATGGAAACGCTACAATGCTGGAGCGGATAACAAAATCTGGGCTGGATTTTATGCAACGCTGAAAAACGAGATTCCTAATGGTTACCATCGCATTGAAGTAAAGTATCTGCGTAAAAATGCTACTTCGCAACTAAAACTCAAATTAGAAGGAGCAGTTACGAAAGAGATAAGTTCTGTTGCACCGGCTACAAAAACAAACGAATGGGAAACACTGGTTTTTGACCTTACTGCTAATGAGGTTAAAAACATAAAAATTTTCGGAATGTTTCCCGATTTCTATGAACCAGTTGACCCGACTGCCATAACCTACATCGATGATATTAAAATTATTTTCGATGAATCGATAACGGTTCCGGTTCCATCATCGATAACTTTGTTCGACAACAGCGAAAGCAACCGTTTTTACGATCAAAGCTGGTCAACTAAAACTGCTCCAAGTACATTGGTTCAGGAACATTGGCAAGGCGCAGGCTTGCCCGATGGCGACAAACTTCCCGTAGATACTGTAACGGTAAAAGCCGGAACAAATGCTCTGAAACTGCAATGGAAATCAGTCGAAGGTGGTTCATGGATGGCTATGGTGTCTTCCATTGGTTGGAAAATTATGGATTTATCAAAAATGGACACCCTAAAATTCTGGATTAACTCTCCGGTTGCTTTAACAAAAGCTGCACTGCCTAAAATCTATTTCGAATCGGGAAGCGGAGACCCAAACAAAACAGGGAAACTCATGCTTTCAAATTATGTTGAAGCAGACCTGGTTGCCAATACCTGGACAGAAGTAAGTATTCTTTTAAGCGATTTTTGGGCGGCAGATACTACTTTTAAGGCAAAAGATTTATTCAAAGGGATTTTCTTTGAACAGAACATTGCCGACAATGTAGAACATACATTATACATGGATGAATTTGTATTTAAATCGAAAGCGCCTGCAGTAACTTCGGTAATGTTTTTTGATAACAGCGCCGACAACCGTTTCCATGATAATAGTTGGTCAACCAAAACTGCACCAAGTACGTTGGTTCAGGAACATTGGCAAGGTGCCGGATTACCCGATGGTGATAAACTTCCTGCTGTAACCGAACCGGTTAAAGCAGGCGCAAATGCACTCAAACTGCAATGGAAATCAGTCGAAGGCGGTTCATGGATGGCAATGGTAGCAGCTCTTAACTGGAAATCATTCGATTTAACATCAATGAAAAGTTTTAAATTCTGGATAAATTCACCTGTTGCCTTACCAAAATCGGCTTTACCAAAATTCTTTTTTGAGTCGCACAGTGGCAATCCCAACAAGTCTGGAAAATTATTGCTGGCAAATTATGTAGTATCCGATTTGGTTGCCAACACCTGGACTGAAGTGAATATTAAATTAAGTGACGTATGGGCTGCGGATACTACTTTCAAAGCAATAGATGTTATTAAAGGTATTTTCTTCGAACAAAATGCAACTGACAATATTGAACACACTTTGTATTTAGATGAATTTTACTTTTATACCGATGAGATTCCTCCGGTTATTGACGAACTTATTCTATTTGAAAACAGCACAAGCGACCGTTTTCACGATCAGAGCTGGTCGACCAAAACTGCGCCAAGTACATTGGTACAGGAACATTGGCAGGAGGCAGGATTACCTGATGGAGATAAACTACCAGCAGTTACTTCTCCTGTGAGAAGCGGTCCGAACGCCCTGAAAATGCAATGGAAATCGGCAACAGGTGGTTCATGGATGGCTTTGGTAGCTGCCCTTAACTGGAAGTCATTCGATTTAACTACAATGAGATCGCTGAAATTCTGGATTTATTCACCTGTAGATTTGGCTAAATCAGCTTTGCCAAAATTCTTTTTCGAATCGCATAGTGGGACTCCTAATAAAACGGGAAAACTGTTGCTTGCCGATTATGTTGCTGCTGACCTGACAGCCA
>CAYMXK010000310.1:0-5844 GCA_964393915.1 uncultured Prolixibacteraceae bacterium | reverse complement strand
ATTGCATCCATCCTGCCAATAAAAAAGCAGCAGGGGAACGCCTGGCTTACCTGGCCCTCGCGAAAACATATGGCAAAAAAGGTTTTGCCTGCGAAGGGCCGGTGCTGAAGGAAATGACGGTGGAAGGCAACCTGGTAAAACTTACCTTTGACAAAGCCCCACTGGGCTTGACCAATTTGGGAAAAGAACTGGAAAATTTCCGGGTTGCAGGAGAAAATAAAAGGTTTTTCCCGGCAAAAGCAACCATCACAGGACAGGGCATCACCCTGTATTGCCCTCAGGTTGCAAAACCAGTGGCTGTCCGGTATGCATTCGATGATTTTGTCACAGGAGACCTTTACAATACCGAAGGATTACCGGCATCGTCATTCAGGACAGACGACTGGGAGAATTAGTCGTACCAAAAAAAATAATGGAGGAGCACCCTTTCGGGTTGCTTCTTCATAACCTGTTGTTGGGCGAGGCCTGCTATTTCAAAAACACATCCACAATAAGGTTTTGATCACTGCGCACGAAGGCAGTTATCACCTCATAGGTCAGGTTATCCTGGCCACCCGGGGCTGTAATCACTTGCGCCGAACGTGGAAACAAGATGACGTTGGCGGTTCCGTTACCCGATTTCAGGTTCATCTCAAAATACAAATCGCTGTTGTTCCTGATCTCGTAGTAGTGGGTAACCGTTTCTGCCCCTGAGCTGTTCCGGGCAGTTTTGGTGTGGAAGCGGGGGCCCGTCTCCACACAGGCATTAAACAGGTTTCTGACATTTTCTTCCTTACCTGCAATATATTTGCTGGCCCATGCCACAGTGCGACCGGCATTCAGCGCTTCCCTCACCGATTCAGGGGTTCTGTCTTTTGCAAAAACCAGGGTCATCGACCGGCGGATGTATTCGCCCAGGTTATAATCATGTGCCACCAGATTATGAATATCAGAGGTTCCCATTACCGTGAGATTTTTATCCACGCACCAGTCGAGTGCCTTTTTATGAAACCCGAAACCGTTAAACACCTCTATTCCGTGCAGGTTACCCTCTTTTTTCAACTCATCAACAAAGTTTATCCATTCATATGAGCCGTCGATCTGGCTTACTTTCCACCCGGGGTGGTTCCAGAAGATGAAGGCCTTTTGCTCAACTGCCTTTAAAACAGCCTCTTTGTCTTTCTGTGAAGATGAATCATCAATATAACCTGACGCATCCCCGATAAAAATGGCGTTAAAGTGGCCGGGAGGAGTCGACCGCGTGATTTCAGTACCTTTAATAAAAAGAAGGTTGTTTTCAGCAGCCAGATCCTTCGCGAGTTCCCAGGCCCGGTTGTGGTTTACTTTTACATCGCTCTTGTGGGGAGCATATTCCACATGGTCGGTAATGGAAATCGCATCCAGACCTTCCTGCCAGGCCTCCTGCACCCTGACGTTAGGCCAGACATGTCCGTCGGAAAACACGGTATGCATATGAAAGTCGCATTTCAGTGTTTGATACTCACCTACATTCGGAATCTGGATGACCTGTCGTTTTTTGGGATTTCTGAACTCATTCATCCGGAGCACACCATTGTCGGTCTGGGCCTGGGCAATTGTTGCACAGCCCAGCAAAATCAGCAAGAAAAATTTAAGCTTTAACATATCATTTATTTTATTGATTGCAATTAGTAGATTATTCTCCCACCATCAACTGATCTATGTATTTACTGATAATCTCCGGACCCACGAGGGGATTTATTACTACGTAACTGTGTGGCCCTGACGGGTTGTTTTCCCATGTATTGCTGCCATCGGGGGCCACCATGCAAGTTCCGTGTACAAGGCTAAAAAACCGTTCGCTCACTTCCAGCAGCATCAGTACTGCCACCTGGTCCCAGCTTTGCCGGCCGGCAAATCCGTTGTAAAGTTCATATCCGCGGTATACCGGATGTCCCGGTGCCAGGGCATTCTTGACCCGGTCAGCCCCTGTTATCACAGGATTTCCTGCCTCCCATCCGCAGAACAGCACCTCCTTCTTCCAGTTGTTTACACAATACACAGTCGACAGTGGATCGGGCCTGTAGAAGTTGGCCTCCTTTCCTTCAGGATAGTGGCCGCCCATGCATATCCACTGCTTTACCCTACCATCTACCAGCTCTTCACCGGTGAGTGGAGAAACCTCATCTGGCCCTGACTGCAACAGCCCCTGCAAACTGGTCAGATGCCCAACGGTTACAATAACCACCTCCTCTGAAGATTGTTCTGCCAGCAATTTGCGGTATAGAAGTACTGCATCCTCTGCCTCCTGCCAGGTTTCCATACCGGATGGAAATTCCCCGGCAATGAACCTGGTGTACCGTGAATGATTATTGAGCTTTTGCTGGCTTTTCAGAAAGCCGACAGGGATTCCGGGGAGGCCATACCAGGTATTAATGGCTGATGCGCAAACAGGGGCATAGGGATCGTCGCTGGTAACAATTACGCCCACAAGTTCAATTACACCCGCCTTGTGAAGGTTCAGCAGCATAGCCAGTGCGCCAACATCATCCACATCAGAATCCAGGTCAGTATCAAATATCACTTTGGGCAAAGAGACAACCGGGGTATTTTCTGCGGAGACTTCAAAAATGCACACAGAAAAAACTGCAACCAGCAGGAGACTATAACTCTTTAATAGTAACATTTCTGAATGAAATTGAAGCATCACCGTGTTTTCCCTGCAATCCAATGGTTCCTTTGGTGGGTAATTCTGCAAACGGGGTGGGAAGCCAGGAGGGAATCTCGCTTCCATCAGGATTAATCTTGCCGGAGGTCCAAAGACTCATATCCATACTGGTCACTTTTTTCCCGTTCAGCACCACATCGATCTTCTGGCCCTTGCAAGTAATTTTAAAAGTGTTCCATTCACCCGGCTTTTTCACCACCTTTTGCTTTTTGGCCGGCAAATGCCCGAAGATGGCCCCGCACTGATAATCCTTCCGCGCATCACCCCATTTCGGGTGGTGATCATCGGCAATCTGTATTTCCACCGAATTGGGTATCCAGTTGGAATTGTCGGTGCAATAGACAATTACACCACTGTTGGTCCCCGGCTCATTTCTGAATTCGAGACTGAGAACAAAATTCTCATAATCGCCATGCGCCCAGATAACCTGGTCTTCGGTGGCCGTCAACACCCCATTCTCGTGAAACCATGCATTCTTGTCATAAGTGGCCTCGCTGTAATTCTCGCCGAAAAGCGGCTTCGATTTGCCTTTGGTGCCGGCGTTTGCAACCTGAACTCCAATAAAAAGGCATATTAAAACAATCATTTGAATCTTTTTCATCTCGCTACAAGTGTTAATTTTAAAGGTATTTATCTCATTACAAGTGTCTGTATTTTCGATATTCGATAGAATGCCTGCGCATTTCAATCCTTCTTCTGACCTGTCAGACCAAATGGCTGGGTCCCTGCTATGGTTTCACCCTGGCCATAAAGTTCAGCCCTGACATACCGCATCAAATCAGGATGGTCTTTCAATTGTATCTTATTGCCCCTTGCGACTGTTTGCCCTTCTGATATCCACCGGATGGAGTCAAAACCTGCTGCTGTGATTTCTATGGTTCCCTTCTTCTGATTGACCATCACCCCATTTATTGAAGGAGGTTCAGGCCCCTCATGGCCTTCCGGCGCATAAACATAATAAAACCGACCCTCTGTCATGCCTTTGCGCACCCACTCCTCCGTTGGTTCAGGCAAAACAAAAACATTCCAGTTGTGGCCGAGGGCAGATTCACCGTGCATATCGTCGTTGGAGAAACCCCATACACTACGTTGGGGCATGGTAACAGAGAGGATGGAATCCCACAGTTGCCGGTCGTTGGGGTAACGGTCGCCCTGGTTGTAAACCTCCTGTCCCACCAGATGGTCGTAACGGGTATAGAAATCAACATACCAATCCACACCGAACTTGTATCGACCGGGGTGCATAAAGGTTATAATCCCGTTTTTTGCAGCAGTTGCCTCAAGGGACTCTTCTTCCGTAGTGGTCCCATTGTGGTCGTTAAAGTAACTGCCCATGTGGTGGTGCCGCGATAACTCATTGGCCTGAATGGCCAGCATTCCCATCTCCACCGGATCCCGGTTCTCATACACCGTGTCGGCAGGTACCATAAGCCCTTCGGACAGCCGCTCTCTTGTCCGGTTGCTCGGACTTAAGGTCGCAAATCCCTGCCAGGGCCAGGTAACTTCATTGTGATCGGTAACCGCCAGAATGGCGTACCCGTGGGATTGGTACTTGTCAACCACGGTTTGGGGGTTCATCCGGCCATCGCTGCGGGTAGTATGGGTATGCAGATTGGCCTTGTACTGAAGGTGTGTGGTCCAATCCACGCTTTCATATGGGTTCCGGATGTCCCATTTCGGCTGACAACCACCCAGCAAAAAAACGAAAGCTGAGATAACAAACAGCATTCCGGTTGTAGTAATCCGGCTGGCAGGCTGATTTAGATTCGGTTTTTGCATAATCTGAAGCATTAAATGGATTATTTTGAGAATCGTAAATTTAATATCTTATTCCCAGCCTTGCAATATGGCAATAGAAGAAATCCGGCAGAAGCAGAAAATTGTCCGGGGATAGCACCATGGACAGCCTTTGCGAATTCAGCCTTAATCTTTCGCGAAATCCGGATTGGGGGTTGGCAGCCGGCCGTTGGTTTCTGCGAGTTTACTATTGAGGATCTCCCTGAGCTCAAGCACCTTTTCGGGATGTTTATCCGCAATATTTACCATCTCGCCGGGATCATCCTCAAGATTAAAGAGTTCCGAACTGTTGTCTTCGTAATATACAATCAGCTTCCAGTTATCCTTTCTGACAGCAGACCCTGGTTTCCAGCCGCTTCCGTGATAATGGGGATAGTGCCAGAAAAGAATATTTCTGTCGATAGGCTTTTCCTTCAGTAAAACAGGAAGCAGGCTTTCGCCATCGCCTTTGTCATGTTCCACATCGGCCAGAGACAAAACAGTGGTAAAAACATCCGTGCTCACAGCTGGAATGTCACTGGTACGCCCGGGGTTCCGGATTCCGGGGCCGGTAATGATAAGGGGCACGCGTATACCCCCTTCGTAGCACCATCCTTTACCGGCACGCAACGGGAGGTTGGACGTCGGGGCATTCTTCCGCCGGAGTGTTGAAAGTCCGCCATTATCGCTGGTAAAGATTACCCAGGTATTTTTATCCAGTCCATGGTGTTGTAGACCTTCCAGAATCCGTCCGACATTTTCATCCATCGCAGCTACCATCGACGCAAACTCAGCATTCTCCTGCACCAGTTTGGTCCACCCTTCACCTTCATTACGGTGGGGTACTTCTTCACCCAGGTTCAAGGTCCTGCGTTTTTCCGTAAACTTGTCAATGTGTTTCGCAGCCGCCTGAATCGGGGTATGGACGGTATAATATGACAGGTATAGCAGGAAGGGCTTGTCCTTGTTCTCAGCAAGGAACTGCAGGCTCTCGCTGGTCAGCCGGTCTGTAAGATATTCTCCTTCAGGGCCATCCTTTAACCGGGGATTTCCGTAGGGGGAGAAATAGCCATTCGACACACCGGGCACAATGCGCGGCTGGCCAGCCTCCCAACCGCCGATATTGATGTCAAATCCCTGGAACTCGGGCCAGTGGGACTCTTCATGCCCCAGGTGCCATTTGCCCACGAAACAGGTCGTATATCCGTTCTCCTTCAGTTTCTCTGCAATCGTGATCTCCTCCAGGGCCAATTCATTTTTATCCTGAGGCCCCAGCAACGGGCGGTTTTTCGGATCATCTCCCGGCAGCCAGTCGGTGATATTTACCCTGTTGGGATGCTTGCCTGTCATCAGGGAGGCACGTGTCGGACTGCAAACCGGAT
>CAYMXK010000309.1:0-5865 GCA_964393915.1 uncultured Prolixibacteraceae bacterium | reverse complement strand
TCCAGACCGACCTGCCATCAAATGAGGTGGCCCTTATCAGGAAACGGGATGGGGTGACTTCGAAAACAGGCTGAAAATTAAATTCATATTCAGGTATTTTCTCAGCAAAAAGTTCCGTCATGCTCAGGGCATATTTACTGTTGGTTTGAAAATATTGCCTTTGCTGATGGTATATCTCCCTAAGGGCATCCTTGATCTTTTCATCGGGATGGGGAACAAATGGCTCTGTACCCCTTCCTGATTCGATGGAAGAGAATTGCACATATCCCCACCGCTCCGGCAGATGCATATCGATTAAACCCTGCGGCGACCACACCCAGTTGAACTCGGGGAATGGCCTGCCGGTAGCAGGGTCATTGCGCTTAACATATTTACCGTCAACCACATCGCGTTGCCACTGAACCCTCGAGAAATTGACCCTCCATTGGTCTCCCGGTTGTGGTATCCGTCTCCCGGGAGCAGTCTCCTTCAGGATAGTCCACGGAAGAGCAATCTCGACCGACCACAAAGTATCGGTATCGGCTGGCTGGTTAATGGTGCCGGCCAGATGTATGCCGGTTTTGAGTCCGGCAATATCCCATGCCGTGATGGGTAATCCCCTGTTCCGGTAAGGTTTTGTGAGCAGGAGGTCCCACCTGGTGCCTAGGGCGTTGATCTCCAGTTCGTAATAATTATGGGTATCCCCACTGGGATCGATAAAAATCTCAAAATTATTTTCGTGGAAAATCACCGATTCATTTTGTGTGTAGGTCGCCCATATATGGGGCTCTTCAAGTTCGGCGCCGATATAGAGATATTGATCGTCCCATAATATTTTTGCCCGCGTACGGTGCAAAGGCGAACTCATATGGTACCCTTCGATATCGGCAAAATCTTCTGTCCACACAGCCATCTTCCAGGCGGGTTCATCCAGCCGTCCGTCGATGTTAAGCGGTTCGCCGGTCCTGAAGGCGACATAATGCAAAGGCAGCAGTCTGCTTTGCTGTGCACAAACCGTTTGGTTTTGAAGGGAGAAAAGGACAATAAAAATGAATAGAATCATGACTGTCATATACTTCAGATTAAGGGAGATCCGGACGTAAGCAATATCCTGCTGATTTAAGGCAACTGCTACTGTGTTCGTTAATAAAACCACATCCGGGAATTCTCATATTTACAATTATTTAGAATGGATGAAAATTAAAATCAGAAAATTTCCTTTGTTTTTTTATAAAAAACCTGTAAACCATGCTTCCCTTGAAGATTTCTGGGTGAATATTTTTTGTAACCCCGGGAAGAAGCTGTCTGCGCTTTTCAACAAAGCGGCCGATATTCCTCCAAAAGGTTAAATGCGCATTGAAAACAGCCCTGAATGCATGCACTTTCCCTGACAATAAAAAATGAACGGCAGCCACCCCGTCGAGTACCATCCTGAAAAACAAAACCAGAACTACTTTATTTTCAGGGAGGTTTTTCAACAGCATCCACAGATTGTTCCGGAAGTTAAGATACACCTTTTGGGGACTATAATAGGAAAGTGTGGCACCTCCAAGATGATAAACTGTGCCGGCCGGTTCCAACCCGATCTGCCATCCCCTGTTTTTCAACCTCCAGCAGAGATCGATCTCCTCCATGTGCGCAAAAAAATCATCATCGAAACCACCATTTTCATGGAAAACTTTTGCACGAATTACCAGGCAGGCACCCGTAGCCCAAAATAGCGACACCGGCTGATCATACTGCCCATGGTCTTCCTCTGTTTCAGATAGTATCCGGCCGCGGCAAAAAGGGAATCCCCACCGGTCGATAAATCCTCCGGCGGCACCGGCGTATTCGAATTGATGCCTGCTGGCATAACTCAGCACTTTCGGCTGCAGCGCTGCCATTTCATGACGGGCTTCCAGTCGCTGAATACAAGGAAGCAGCCAGCCGGGGGTAACCTCTACATCGGAATTGAGCAGTACATAATAATCGGCATCGATCTGCTGCAAAGCGAGGTTGTACCCTTTGGCAAAGCCGAAATTTTTCTTTAGCCTGATGATATTCACCACAGGAAAATGCTCCATCAGATAAGCCACCGAATTGTCGGTCGAGCCATTGTCTGCAACGTAAATGGCGACTCCTTCAAGAAGGGTGTGCCTGATTACGGATGGAAGGAATTCGCTGAAAAGATGGGCGCCGTTCCAGTTTAAAATTACAATAGCAGTTTTCCTGGTATCTATCATCCGGCCAAATTATGGAAGTAAGAGCCGCGCGAGCATATTGGTCAGATTCTCCTTCTCGAGCAGATCCAGAATTTTAGCAATCCGTTCCTGCCTGTCTGCCATATCTGAATGCAAAATGGTTTCAATCTCCTTCATTTGTTTGCCGGTCAGCTCATCCAGCAACAATTCATGCAGACGACCCGATTCCTTCTTGTCTTCAGGCAGCCCGAGTTTTTCAAGTTCTTCAATGGTAGCCTCCAGTATCCCTTTCGCCTGAAACCGCACAGGATCTTTCGACTGCCCGGCCCCGGTGGTATCACGCAGGTTCCAGCTCGAATAGTCATAATGCAACTCCCTGATTAACTTCACCTTTGAGCTCTCTTTGCCAAATATTCGCTCAAGAAAAATAACAGTCTGGTTTTTCCAGGCATCCAGATCAAACTGCTTTTCATTGAGTCGCTCAACCTGTTCCTTCAGTATGGATATTTCTTTATCGGCCATGGACTTGTGTTTTAGTTTTACAATATACAAATATCAGCACATTTTCTGAGATTTTCCTAAGCTTTTCCCAGTCGGGCATTAACAACCCCATAAAAATCGGGGAAATAGTTGCTACTGGCGGCAATGATCTCACCGCCAAAGAGCCAGTCGTTACCACCGTTGAAATCTGTCACCCTGCCACCGGCCTGCTGCAGGATAAATGCACCGGCTGCCACATCCCAGGCATGGAGGGCATGTTCGAAGAATGCATCGAACCGTCCGGAAGCCACATAGCACAGATCGACTGCCGCAGATCCCATGCGCCGGAGACCGCGGGTGGTTTTCATCAGGTGCCTCAATACGTCGATATAGTTTTCAAGTCTGTCGAAGTCGTAATAAGGGAAGCCGGTGCCAATCAACGCGTCTTCGGACCGGCTGCTGATGGAAACGTTAATTTCCCTGCCATTCAGATAGGCCGGACTCTCTTTCCAGGCGTAGAAAAGTTCATCGAGGCCAATTTCATATACCACACCCATGACGGGTGTTCCGTTCTCGATTAATCCGATGCTCACAGAGCTGGGAAAAATTCCGTGGATATAATTGGTGGTGCCATCCAGCGGATCAATGATCCATATATACTTTTCACCGGCATTGCCGGCAGTACCTTCTTCAGTTACAAACCCGGCAGCGGGCAGCAACTCTTTGAGAGCGCTGACAATCATTTTCTCAGCGGTTTTATCCACGTAGGTAACAAAACTGGCCGCGCTTTTGGTTTCCACGTCGCCGGCAGAAATTTTCAGCCTCTCACCACGGATAAAAACACCGGTATTTCGCGCAATCTGCTGCACGTTTTCACATATTCTCTGGTAATCCATGAAAGTTTCAATCTTAATTAATGACTTCTGAGTGTTCCTGCAAAGAACGTGAAGATTCGCCAAATTTCCCTGCCTGCAGACAAATTTGTTCTCAATATCCACATAAATTAACTGATGGTCAGCCACACGGATGGTTTGCCGCGAGCGTAAAAGGAGATATGGGGCAGGATAGGTACCACACCTCACGGATAGCCGCCGGGAAAAAAAGGAGCAGGGCAGCGGGCCTGTCGATTGAGGACGACCCTATTCCTCCATTTCGTTGAGAATCTTCTCCACTTCCTCGTTGGTTTTCTGAAGTTTGTCCTTGCAGAATTTGAGAAGAAAGGATACCCGCTTGACCTTTTCGGCCAGTTCATCAATATCAAGTTCGTTGCTTTCAATTTTCCCGAGAATCTCCTCAATTTCGATCAGTGCGTCCTGATAGGTTACTTTCTTAATGATTGCCATATATTTACTTTTTAATGATCTTGCTGTTAATGGTGCCGTCGAAGAAACGGGTCTCCAGGTCATGGTCGCCGGAAACGTCATCTGCCGATTTCATGATCCTGCCATCCTGACTGGTGACGGTGAAGCCCCGCCGCAAAATATTGGCAGGATCGAGCAGGCGGAGCTTATCTTCAAGCCCCGGCAAGCGGTTTAACTGCCCCGACAGCATCGCTCTCACCGTTCTAGGATACGACAGCCCCAATCCCTGAATGGTCATCTTCGAACGCTCAAGCTGCATCAGCGAGGAATGCCTTGCCCGGTAGGCATGTTGACCCAGCAGGGATTTCTCCATTTGCCAGAAACGGTTGGTTTTATTTGCCATGCTGTACCTCAGATTATGCAGGGTCTTCCCTTTGCTGTAAGTAAAACGGGTAACCCCTTGCTGAAGGCGCTGAACTGACTTTTGAAGCTGGCTCCTGGAGATCATCATGTATTTCTCAACGGCATCCGAAAAATCGTCTGCCCAACTGCTTATCTTTTCCTGCTCCCTGTCGAGTTTCAGCCTTACCAGCTGCACCAGGGTTCGCTCCTTTTCGAGCAGCTGATTGTAAAAACGCATGGCTCCGGTGATGAAAAATTCAGCCACCGCTGTAGGAGTTTTCATCCGGGTATGTGCCACCAGGTCAACAATGGTATCATCCTTCTCATGCCCTATGCCAGTAATCACAGGCAAGGGGAACTGGGCAACTGCATAAGCCAGGTCAAAATTATCGAAGCTCCCCAGATCTGCAGTCGCCCCGCCTCCGCGAATGATCACCACGGCATCGAACTGCTCTTCCATTGAATATATCTGATCAAGAACGGCCAGAATGCTCCTCACAGTTTCACTTCCCTGCATAAATGCCTCAAAAAGCCTGTGATGGAAATAAAATCCCTTTTCATTCTGTTCTAGGTGGTTCACAAAATCCTGATAACCAGCAGCAGTAGCCGATGAGATTACCGCAATACGCTGGGGGACCAGCGGCAACTCAAGCTCCTTGTTCATATTCATTACTCCGGCTTCGGTGAGCTGCCTGATAATTTCCCGCCGGCGCCTTACCATATCTCCGATGGTATAGGAAGGATCGATATCCTTAATATTCAGACTGAGGCCGTACGATGGATGAAACTCTACCGATGCCTGCACCAGTACCTTAATTCCCTGGGCCATGCGTTGTCCGGAGGTGGATTCAAAATATGGTCTGATCATCCGCCAGCTGTATGACCATACGGTCGCCCGGGCCCGCGCCCTTATCTCGTCTGACGAATCATCCTTTTCAACCAGCTCCATGTAGCAGTGCCCTGTCCGGTTCTCCTTCATCTCGCTGATTTCAGCCACTATCCATAGCGTTTCGGGAAAGGCAACCTGCAGAGCATTTCTGATCCTGGTATTTAATTCAAGTAAGGTAAGCTGGCTGTTCATAGGTATATTGAATTGAAAGGTTATTACATATAAACGGAGTTCGTCGAGTCCATTTCCGGCATTCCGGTTCGGCAATTGCTGCGAAAACACTGTCCTGGTTATTGATATCGTGAACGGCATTCAGAACAATTTGGTTTGGCATATTTCCAAACATCCGGAGACAGGAAAAAACACTTTTATCTCTTGCAATCATGTACTACTTCAATTTTATAAGTACATGTGCTTCAGTGAAATTCCCCGAAGTTACCTTCAACAAATAACTACCAGCCGGAAGTTGTTCCCATTCGCTGGTGCGATGATAACCCTCAATAGCCATTCTGTTTTTGTATACGGTCACTCCTGAGATAGTCGCCAGTTCGATGAGTACCTCTCCCCGGATACCTGAACCGGAAAACAGCGTAACGGCTGAATGAAAAGGATTTGGAAAGACCTTCCACTG
>CAYMXK010000308.1:0-5877 GCA_964393915.1 uncultured Prolixibacteraceae bacterium | reverse complement strand
CGTTTTGCTTATCCGTCAGATTTGTTTTTAACAGCACTTTGGTAAATCCGATTATTGCATTCATCGGAGTGCGAATTTCGTGGCTCATATTCGATAGAAACTGCTGTTTTGCCTTCACTGCATCGTTTGCAATTATTGTAGCACTTTCTGCTTTAATTTTCGCGTCCTCGGCAATTAACGTAGCTTTCTCAGCAAATACAATTGCCTCTGTAAGTTCTGTTGCAATTCTTTTTTGTAGAGTAACATCGCGGGCAACAATTACTACTCCCTGCACAGTTCCCCGATCATCTTTGTAAATCGATCCATTAAATAAAACATCGGTCAGTTTGCCATCGATATGTCGCAGTGTAAGCGGTGAGTCAGCAACCGAACCCTTTGCAAATACTTCCTTATAAACTTCACGGGCCTTATATGGATCGGTGAAATAGACGAAGAAATCAGTCCCGGTGAGAAATTCGCGGGGTACGCCGGTAATATTTACAGTTGCTTCATTCATGTCAGTTATTTTTCCTTCAGCGCTAATGGTAACCAAAGGATCCAGACTGGCTTCAATCAAACTTCTGGCATACTGTGAATCTTCTGTTTTTTTTGTTTCCAGTGATGTATTCGTTGGAGTAGCGGGTAAAGAAACAGCAATAGGTTTGTCGGTTTGCTTTCCAATTTCTTCAATTGGGTTGCGCCTTTTATCCTTTAACTTTTTAAAATGAGAAGGGGAGTATCCAGTAACTTTTTTAAACTGATTGGATAAATGTGCAACACTCGAATAATTCAACTTCCAGGCAATTTCAGTTATAGTTAATTCACCATAAATTATCAATTCCTTTATCAGTTCAATTTTATGCATTATTATAAATTGCTCAATGGTTGTTCCCTGAACTTCTGAAAATAAATTAGCAAGATATGTGTAATCGTACTTGAGTTTTTTTGCCAGATAATCGGAAAAGTTCATTTTTATTCTTCCTTCAGAATGATAAACCATTTCAACAATTGATGTTCTGATTTTTTCAATTAAAACTGCTTTATAATCGTCAATTAACTCAAGACCAGAGGTCAGCAAAGCCTTTCTTAGTTGCTCCCGCTGATCACTGGAGATATCTTCCATGATATCAACTTCTCCCAAATCGACAACAATGAAATGCAGGCCAAGTTTTCTTAACTCTTCTTTCACCGCCATTTTACAACGGTTACTTACCATATATTTAATAAATATTTTCAATTTTTTCTTTTTTAGGTCACCGCAAAGATGGTCACTTTTAATTCATAAAACATGATATAGCAATAATTAGTTGGATAATAGATACATTTTCAGACAAATACCATATACCATTAGGTTGTAACCCGAAAGACCCGTTGGCGCGGCCTTGGTAGTTACCGGGAAGTGACCCGTGCCATGCTTTACACAAGTAAAACATCAGTTTTAGCAGAAACGGTATCGCCAACAGATGGACTACTTACGCCATAGAGGCGAAGAATCTGATGTCATGGTTGCAGAAGCCGTTTCACGGGACTTAAACTCCGACGTGAAGGTAACGGCTATCGGAGAGGCTAAAGAAATGAGTGGCGAATCTTCGATCCGCACAGATATCACCGTTCCCGCACCGCAGAAGAAGCATGTTCACCGAACCAGGCATGAGTCATGGGTAAAGTTCAGAAAAGTTGAATTTCTCCGACTTCAGAAACAAGAATACAAATGCGCCACAAGTATCATCTCTTTGTTATTTCCTTTTGTTAAGCCCTTTAGCCGTTCTGTCTTCCAGTGGAGGAGCCGGGGTCATGAGGTGTTTATTCTCTTTAACCAATTTAAGCACTTCTTCCACAACTTTTTCCATTTGCGGATCGCGGCCTTTCATTAAAAGGTTGGGGTCGTCCCATACTTCGATATCAGGACGGACACCTTCTCCTTCCCAGAACCAGTGTCCGGCGTTATCGTACAGACGGGCATCGGGAACCGTAATAGAGCCGCCGTCAATCAGGGTGTGCCCGGTTGCAGGGCCAATCAATATCCCCAGTGTACGTTCGCCTACAATCGGGCCGGCTTTTAACTCCCTGAATGCCCATGGAAGCCCATCGCCGCCTGAACCAGCCCATCCATTAATTAACATTCCCACCGGACCTGTGTTGGTTTTAACCGGGTTGGTGTGGTCTCTGCCGTGGCGCCAGTGAAGGTTGTACGTTACCGGACGCTGCAGTAATTCCAGAAACCTGTCGGCCAGTTGCCCGCCGCCGTTGAAACGTTCGTCGAGAACAAATCCCTTTTTATCCAACTGTCCGTAAAACATCCTGACCAGCTCCAGCTGACCTCGGGCTCCAGTATTTGACATGTAAATATAACCCAGTTGCCCGTCAGAAAGTTTGTCGACCATTTTCCGGTTATTTTCAATCCATTCCAAATACCGCAGCGTGCTTTCCTGGCTGGCCGTTAAGCATTTAATTACCAAATCCTTTGCATCCTCCACTTTCCCGGTTGAAGAAACCTTCAGTGAAACTGTTTTTCCAGAAAAACCTTCAAAAGCGGCATATGGATCTTTACCCGGATCAAGTTTTATCCCGTTGACTGATAAAATGTAATCCCCTTCTTTTACAGCTACCCCCGGCACATCAAAAGGAGAACGGACTTCGGTATCCCAAACAGCGGGTTTTACAATGTGCTTGATTTTATACAGATCTCCTTCTTTATCCCAGTCGATTCCGAGAAAACCATTGCCTCTGGATGGGGCTTGTTCAACATCGCCCCCACTGGCGTATGTGTGGCCCGCACTAAGTTCGCCAACCATGTTGATTTGCAGGTTGGTAATATCCCAGCGGGTTCTCGCGTCCCCAAGCAGGTTCATATATTGTTTGCGGATTGCCTCCCAATCAGTTTGGTGCATGTTGGGGTCGTAAAAGAAATCGCGGTGCCGGCGCCAGGTATCGGTCAATATCTGTTTCCACTCTTCCTTCGGTACGAGCGTCATTTCCAATCCGTCAACCGGGATTGGCTTCTCAAGCTTTTGTGCCGGAGCGGGGCTTATTATTCCATACTTTTCCTGCGAACTTACCAACATCGATTTTCCATCGGCAGTGGCAACAACCCGGCTGACATTTTCCATCACCGCTTTTTCCTCCCGTTCCTTTAAATCGAAAAAATGGAGCGAGGCAAAACGTTCACCCGAACCCGTATTGGGCCGGCGCAGATAAACCAGTTTGTCATCAAAAGGGATTAAACCTGCAATGTTCCCTGCCTTTGGAGGCAACAATACCAAACGTGATTCAAAACCTTCAAATTCAATGTCAATCTTTATACCGTTATCTTTTTTCTCATCTGTTTTGGTTTCCTCCTTATCTTTTTTCTCTTCCTTTTCTTTTGAATCAGGTTTTTCGGTTTTTATTGCCACAGTATCGTTTTTTACCGACAAAAGTGACGGTGTTTCCTTTTTCAAACTTACCGAAGCAATTTGGGTTGAATTGGGATAAATCCAGGTGCCGTCGCCCATGCTCGAATAAGCGGCCTCCAGGTTGCGGTTGGTTAAGTAAAACATGTATTTCCCCTTGGTATCGAATACCGGGAAAAAATCGTTGTAAAACCCGGTTGTCAGTTGTGTTTTCGTTTTGGCTTCAAGGTTGTAAACAAATATGGCGCTGTTGGCATTTTCAAGCCCCCCGGAAAAAGCTATCCATTTTGAATCGGGTGACCATGAAATGGGATAGCCAAATCGTGCACCATGACCCGTATTCCAGTATGTATTTCCCGCAACAGTTGTGTTTCCGCCTTGAACATCAACAATCGAAATATCATTGTTTTCGTCGATAAACGCAATTTTTTTGCTGTCGGGTGACCAAAACAGCATGTAACCAAAACCTTTGTTGCGGCTGGTGAGCTTTCTGGCTTCCGATTTTCCTTCACTGTCCTGCAGGTAAATTTCGTATTCCCCCGATTTGTCGCTCCAGTAAGCGATGGTCTTTCCGTCGGGCGACCACGAAGGATTTTGGTCAAATGCCCCGCTAGACCTGGTCATATTCATTGTAAAACCCTCTTTAACCGGTACATTATAAAGTTCTCCACGGGCTTCAAAAACAACCCGTTTTCCACCCGGTGAAGCGGTCATATTCGAGATGTTTTTGCTTACATCTTTTGCAGTGGGCATTTCAACTGATAAATCACTGATTACGTTTATTTCAACCTTTCTGGTTTTTTGTGTGTTAAGGTCCAGTAAAAACAAATCACCACCCAGTTCATAAACCAGTTCAGAAGGTCCTGCAGAAAGTGAGGATATATCAAAATTCTTATAGGTTGTAATTTGCTTTTTCTCTTTTGTCGTTGTGTTGTATTCCCAGATATTCAGGCGCATGTTTTCATCACTGTCGGAGAGAAAATATATTTTATCGCCAGCCCAGGCCGGTTTCCCGTCGTTGGCCTCGTCGGTGGTAATCCGCTCGGTTTTCTCTGATTTGAAATCGTAAACAATGATGTCGGAGGTTAATCCTCCACGATATCTTTTAAAAGGATAATTTTCGGTGATTTTTGTAATGTAAGCCAGTTTGTCGCCATTGGGTGAAAAGCTGGCCAGTTCGCCATACGGAATGTTAAGTTTCATAGGGAAACCACCCTCTTTGTCCACCAAATAAAACTGGCTGAGTCTTCCCATTCCGTTTTCGCGGTTCGAGGCAAAAAGAAGTTGTTTGCCATTGGGGTGCCAGTCGATAAGCCGGTCAGAAAAAGAGTTGTATGTAACCCGGGTGGGAATTCCACCGGTAACCGGTATTGTAAAAACATCGGAATTTCCGTTGTAGCTTGCAGTGTATGCAATATGTTTCCCATCGGGCGAAAACTTTGGCCACGACTCTTCACCGGGCGAGTTGGTAATTTGCAGCGCAGTGCCTCCGGTTTTTGGTGCAATCCAGATATCGCCACCATAAACAAAGGTAATTTGTGTTTCCGAAACATCGGTGTACTTCATGAGCTTGGCACTGATTTGTGCCATAGCATTTTGCATAAAAAGCAGTGCGGAGAATAACAATAACAGATTCTTCATTTTTCGATATTTTGATTTAGAAGTTACAGATGAGACATTTAAGCGCAGATCAAAGATATACCATTTCCGCAATGTAAGAAAAGGAAATTCGTAAATGTTAATGGCCAAACCAAAAAAGTCAAAAGTACCGTCAGCGGGAATTACGTAGAAATTTTTACGGTCGTTGTGGATAGTAACTGAAAAAGCATGCTCGGTGCAGGTGTGCCCGGAGGCATCAGTCTAGGCCTGAAAAGACTATGTTTTGCCGGACAGATCTACTGAACATGCAGACGGAATCTAATCCGAAGTTTTTACTTAAATTGAATTAGTTTTTGTAACCTCCGTCCTTAAAACTAATTAATTCAATTCATTATGGCAAAAGATGGTTCATTGGAAATAATTGCGATTCTCATTGTTGTTATTCTCATTCTATTTGCGATATTCAGGGAAATAATTTTTTGGTATTTTAAAATAAATGAAAGAGTTCGACAACTGGAAGAAATCAAAACCTACTTATGGTTTATCGCAGAATCTCAAAATCCACATAGATTTGAATTGTTTCTCGATGAGTTAAAAAACATCTCTAAAGTAGGGGGGACAAATAAATCTTCAGTTAAGTCAACATTGGAAGAAGATATTGAAAGAGCAAAAAGGAAATTTCAATAATCGCACTCTTTTAATGAAAATAGGCAGTTCCGCATAAGCAAGAACCGCCTCTTTTCGTGTTTAAACTTTAATCCCTGGCATGGGATCACAGAGCAAAGTTATTCAAAATTCTGACAGCCGGACAATGCTTTTTAGAATATCGTTTCCTAAATGTTCATTAATTCATCATTAATTGACTGTAAATCAATTAATTAAGCGGAGAGCGAGGGATTCGAACCCC
>CAYMXK010000307.1:0-5889 GCA_964393915.1 uncultured Prolixibacteraceae bacterium | reverse complement strand
GAAAGGTAGGTGAATTGAGGAAGGTAATAGTGTACGACGGGCACAAAGGGCCTCAGGAGATCAATGTAAACAAAGAGTTTCTCGAATGGCTGACCGATCCGGTTTTAAACGGCGGAGGTGCCGTTATCGACTTTGGCTGCTATGGCGCCAATCTGATGACCTGGATGCTGAATGGACAAAAACCTGCATCTGTTTATGCCCGGTTAAAGAGATATAAACCTGATGTTTATCCAAAAGTTGATGATGATGCCACGATTATTCTCTCCTATCCCGGTCTGGAAGCTGTAATTAATGCATCATGGAACTGGCCTTTCAACAGGAAAGACATGCACCTATATGGCAAAACAGGGTATATTTTTTGCGATGACGCCCAAAATATCCGGTATAAACTCGGTGAAAAGACACCCGAGCAATCAGAAAAAGTGCCATTGCAGGAAGCACCCTTCCGGGATGGATTCGCGTTTTTCGCTTCAGCAATCAAGGGAGAAACAATTGTAAAGCCGACAGATTTATCGTCAATCGAAAACAATCTCACCGTTGTGGAGATACTGGAAGCCGCCAAAAAAAGCAATAGAACAGGTAAAGCGGTTAAAATAAGATAAACCGGTTTGAAGCAAGTGAAATCTTAGCCACCGTTGCGATTTGATCACATAGGGTCTCCTATTCAAACACTCATTTTAGTTTCCTAATCTTTATTGTATCAATGGCAGATAGTTGCCGGATGTTGTTAAAATTTCTCAAAAAAATCATCTCAACCCATAAGACAATAAAGATATAATTCCTATTTTTAAGCAAAATTTCTTTTATGTTAGCCACTTTTAAATAAGTCAGTAGTCCGAATATCAGGATTGTTGAAAAAAGAAACTTTTAAACCAACCTACCTGATTAATAATTTCAAATTACCGATGAAACTGATCGCCCATATATCCACAGAAAATAATTACAGTATTCAACTCCTGGAAGATCATTTAATGGGTACATCCATGTTTGCTTCCCAATTTGCCACAGCTTTCCATAATGCCAATTGGGGAAAATTGATTGGATTGTGGCATGATTTGGGGAAGTATTCCGATGAATTTCAGGAGTATATAAAAGTGAATTCAGGTTACGAGGAAGATGATCAGAAGAGACCAAAAACCGACCATACCTCTGCTGCTGCAATTCTGGCCAAAGAAATGTATCCGAATTTCTTTTGGCAGCCCGTTGCCTATTGCATTGCAGGACATCATGCCGGTTTGCACAATTATATACACGAGCCATGTATTACAGGTGATTTATCTGACAGATTAAAGAAGCAAGAGTATCTCGATAAGATCAGATCAAAGATCCCCAACGAATTATTGGAGAAAATTAATCTAAATCCGCCAATTGGAAAACCTATTGATCCGAAGCAGATGCATTTGTGGATACGAATGCTCTTTTCTTGTTTGGTCGATGCCGATTATTTGGATACTGAGCGCTTTATGAATCCCGAATCGTTTGCAAGAAGAGGCAAGTATGACTCCCTGAGTGAATTGAAAGGTCGATTTGATATTTACATGGATGACATGGTAAAAAACGCGCCTTCAACAAGCGTTAATTCAATACGGAGTAGAATATTAGAAGATTGCATCAAATCAGGGGTGTTATCACCCGGATTCTTTTCAATTACAGTACCAACTGGTGGGGGGAAAACATTGTCTTCAATGGCGTGGGCATTGGTTCATGCCCTGAAATACAATAAATCAAGAATCATTTTTGCTATTCCTTACACCAGCATCATTACCCAAACAGCACGGATTTACCGTTCAATTTTTGGCGACGACAACGTAATTGAACATCACAGTAATATTGACGAAAACACAACTAAACAGGAACGTAAATTGGCTGCTGAAAACTGGGATGCTCCAATTGTGGTTACCACCAACGTACAGCTTTTTGAATCGCTTTTTGCCCATAAAACATCGCGTTGCCGAAAACTGCATAATTTGGTCAATAGCATTATCATTTTAGATGAAGCACAAATGCTGCCTCCAGAGTTTCTAAATCCTATTCTCACAATTTTAAAAGGTCTCGTAGAAAACTACGATGTTTCGGTGATGTTCTCAACAGCTACTCAGCCTGCCTTAACAGGTAGAATTGGAGGAAAAGGTAAGTATGCATTCGAGGGCATTGGTGTAGATTCAGTACGTGAGGTTGTTCAAAATGTTGATGAATTAGCCTTAAACCTGAAAAGGGTAGCTATTCAACTGCCTAAAAACACAAATGAAACGGTGGATTGGTCGGCTATTGCAGAAGAGTTACAAGAGCACGAACAGGTACTTTGCATTGTGAATACCCGAAATCAATGTCGTGAATTACATGAATTGATGCCCGTAGATACGCTGCATCTTTCGAGATTGATGTGTACTGCTCACATTATGGGTGTCATCGAAGAAATGAAACTCCGGCTCAAAGAGAATAAGCCAGTGAGGGTTATCAGTACCCAATTGATTGAGGCTGGGGTCGACATTGATTTTCCAGTGGTTTACCGTGCCATTGCCGGGTTGGATTCAATTGCGCAATGTGCAGGTCGTTGTAATCGCGAAGGAAAGCTTAACCAGCAAAACAAATTAGGTTTTATGAAGGTGTTTATTCCTTCAAAAGGAACACCAATTGGTTTGATGCGCAAAGGAGCTGATACTTTCAAAGAGCTTTTGACACTAAAAGAAGCATCATCTTTGCTTGAACCACAAAGCTTCGTCGATTATTTCAGGCTGTTTTACAGTAAAGTAGAGAATTTCGATAAACCCGACATCAAGAATTTATTATGGGACGATGCTTTTCAAATGAAATTTCAATTTGCCACTGCGGCGAGGGATTTTAGACTGATTGATGATAAAAATGCCCAAACCATTCTGGTTGAATACAAAGATGGCAACAACCTGATTCAACTGCTAAAACGTAAAGGACCTGAAACATGGTTAATGCGGAAATTGCAGCGTTACACCGTTTCAGTGAATGAAAAAGACTTTGCAGAAATACGAAAAGCAGGTTTGATTGTCGAATTGCATGGATGCTGGATACAGGATTACTCAAAACTATATAACCAACATTCAGGATTGCAACTTAAGGGTAAATGGCTGGAAGAAATAAACATCATATAAAAACCAAATATGGAATATTACAACAAACAATTTTGCATTGAAGTATGGGGCGACTACGCTTGTTTTACCCGACCAGAAATGAAGGTGGAGCGGGTAAGTTACGATGTAATCACCCCATCGGCAGCAAGAGCCGTATTCGAGGCAATCTTTTGGAAACCGGCCATTCAATGGAAGGTGAAAAAGATAGAAGTTTTGAATCCAATCCGATGGATATCGGTTCGCCGAAATGAGGTGGGAAAACTGATGAGCCCACAATCAAAGCAGATTTTCATTGAAGAAGACCGTCAGCAACGCGCTGGCTTGTTTTTGCGCAATGTGGCATACAGGCTTTATGCCGAAATGGAGTTCATACCTCTTCGTAATCGGAATTTTCATGAAACACCCGATGAACTAAAAGATCAGGAAGAAGAAACTATTCTGAGAAGTACTGAAAATCCCGGAAAATACAATGCCATGTTCGAGCGAAGGGCAAAGAAAGGCCAGTGTTTTAACCAACCCTATTTAGGATGCAGGGAATTTTCTTGTTATTTCAGGTTGATTGAAAATCCTGAAATAGAAGAGAAACACCCCATAGACGAAAAACGCGATTTGGGCTTTATGCTGTACGATATGGATTTCACCGACGAGAAAGATCCGAAACCCATGTTCTTCAGGGTCCAAATCAATCAAGGGGTAATTGAAGTTCCACCAATTGAAAGCGAGGAGGTCCGAAGATGATACTGCAAGCATTGTACGACTATTACCAGCACAAAGCTGCTGACCCGAATGGCAATATTGCACCACGAGGGTTTGAACGAAAGGATATTCCCTTCATAATTGTGATCGATAAAGAAGGAACCTTCATTAATTTGGAGGATACCCGTTCTGGAGATGGTAAACAGAAACGGGCAAAAACATTTGTGGTGCTAAAAACAAAAAGTAGAACTGGATCTAAAGCTTCTGAGACTGCTAATGTTTTCTGGGATCACTGGGGATATGTTTTAGGACAACCGAAAGATGAAACAGAGAAAGCAATAGAAGATGCTAAAAAGCAGAATAGCACTTTTGTAGCCCAGGTAAAACAACTTTCAGAGAAATACGCTGAGAATAATCAATTTGCCGCAGTTTGCAAACTTTTTGATCAAGAGGATCAAATTCAAAAGATTCTTGAACATGAAAGCTGGAAAGATAGCTACAAAATTCTCGGCTGTAACCTTTCGTTTCGAATTGCAGGCGAGGTGAATATTGTAGCCGAACATGACGACCTGTTAATGGAAGTAGAAGTTAAAAATGAATCTGATAGAGAAGTCCAAACACAATCTACCGATGGTATCTGTTTGATTACTGGAGAAAGATTGCCAATTGCGATTCTACATTCAGTAACATCAATCCCAGGCGGCAAAAGCGGGGGGAAGCTTGTTGGTTTCCAGAAGAATTCGGGTTACGATTCATATTACAAAGAACAAGGAATGAATGCTCAAATTTCAAAAAAAGCCGAAGATGCATATACTACTGCACTAAAGGTTCTGCTTGAAAGAGACTCAAAGAACAAATTCAAAATAGCTGATACTTCGATTGTTTTTTGGTCTAAACACGAATCCAATTTTGAGAATCAGTTTTCCTTCTTTTTTTCTGCTCCACCGAAAGATGATCCCGATCAAAATATCAGGGAAGTCAAAGCATTATTTGAAGCAATCCACACCGGGAAATTATATACCGAAGGCGATACTCCATTTTATATTCTGGGATTAGCTCCAAATGCGGCCAGAATTTCCATTCGATTCTGGAAAACTGGCAAGGTTGCTGACTTTGCAACGAATATTGCGAAACACTTTGAGGATTTGGAAATCATTAGAAGTAAAAATGATGATAGGGAGTATTTCTCTTTATTCAACTTGCTTTCAAATGTTTCTTTTGAATTTAAGGTGGACAATGTTCCACCCAATCTTGCAGGTAAAGTGATCGAGAGCGTACTCGATGGAACAAAATATCCCGACACACTTCAGCAGCAATGCATCCGACGCATCAGGGCTGAACAGCACGTTAATCGTATTCGTGCAGCTATTCTTAAAGCTTATTTAAACAGGAAAGAAACATTTTATAATAAAAACGAAAAACTTATAACCATGTCACTCGATTTAGAAAACAAAAATCAAGGTTACCTCTGTGGTCGCCTGTTTGCTGTGCTCGAAAAAATTCAGGAAGATTCACTGCCTGGCATTAACGCAACCATAAAAGACAGGTATTATGGTGCCGCCTCAAGCACACCTGTAACTGTTTTTGGACGATTGCTTAATCTCTCGAATCATCATCTGGCAAAACTTGGCGGTGGTAGCAAAACCTATTACGAAAAGATGATTCAGGAAATTATGACCGGGGTCAGCAGCAATGGCTTACCTGCTCATCTGTCGCTAGATGATCAAAGTCGTTTTGCAATAGGTTACTATCATCAGCGTCAGTATTTATTCACCAAAAAGAATAAAGAAGAATAACTCCAGCCTTTAGGCTGGAGAGAACACAACAAATTATCATTCGTGCTTAAATTAAACCCCTACCTTTAGGCTGGGGCCTTAAGAAACAAAATAAACAAATGGGCTTTAGCCCAAAACAAAACATAAAAAATAGGAGATTATAGTATGAGCGAATTAATTAAAACCCGATACGATTTTGCTTTACTGTTCGATGTTACAGATGGAAACCCAAATGGTGATCCCGATGCAGGTAACCTGCCGCGTGTTGATGCAGAAACCGGAATGGGCTTGGTAACCGATGTTTGTTTGAAACG
>CAYMXK010000306.1:0-5893 GCA_964393915.1 uncultured Prolixibacteraceae bacterium | reverse complement strand
GCCTTTCAAAAGTTCCGGCGCTGTTGTCAATATCAAAACAAACCTGAATAGCTGTACTGGCATCAGGCACATAGAAATCGACTTCAATTCCCTTGTTGTAAGTTTTGTGTTCAGTGGCTCATGAATAATAGCACCGCGCAAAGGTTCGATATTTTGAGGATCGAAATGTACTGCCGATGTAATTTTATTGGTTATTAAAACAAATTGGCTATTCATTATCTTCGGGAAAATTCCTTATAAGTGAATGCAAAATTTAATATGTCGTTCTAATACAGAATTATTTTTATTTTTACTTCATGTTTGAACATATTCGGAAAATATTACAAGAAGGGGAAGGCATAAATACAGAATTTAAAACTTCTAAAACAGAGTTAAATAAAAACACTTTTGAGAGTATTTGCGCTTTTTTAAACCGTAAAGGGGGTAACCTTCTTTTTGGAGTAAAAGATGATGGCACTATAGAAGGCATTGAAGAAGCAAAGATTCAAAGCATTGTAGACCGGTTGGTAAGTCTAATGAATAATCTTCAAAAACTTTCACCGACTATTTATCTTGTACCTGAGATTATTTCGATTGATGGCAAGAAAATAATATACCTCCAAATTCCCGAAAGCTCTCAAGTTCATTCAACTTCAGGGAAAATATTTGACCGTAACAGCGATGGTGATTTTAATATTTCAGGCAATCACAGATTGGTTGAAGAGTTGTATATGCGTAAGAGCAATAGTTTTTCAGAAACGAATATTTATAAATTTCTAACGATATCTGATTTACGTCCCGAACTGATTTCCAAGGTTAGGAAGTTGGCCTTAATTCAGAAGCCTGGTCATCCTTGGGAAAGTATGAATGATGAAGAGTTGTTGCGAAGTGCAAAATTGTATCGAAAGGATTTTAAGACCGGAGAAGAAGGTTATACTTTAGCCGCAGCTCTCTTATTTGGGATGGATGAAGTTATACAAAATATACTTCCAGCTTATAAAACCGATGCATTGGTTAGAATTGTAAATACAGACCGCTACGATGATCGTATAGAAGTTAGAACAAATTTGATTGAAAGTTATGACCTATTAATGCAGTTTATTCGTAAACATCTGCCTGATCCATTTTACATGGAGAATGATCAAAGAATTAGTTTGCGAGATAAAATTTTTCGTGAGGTTATTGCGAATACACTTGTTCACAGAGAGTACCTTAATTCATTTCCATCAAGGTTAATAATCGAAAAGGATAAGGTAATCGTTGAGAACTGGAGTAAACCTTATATGCCTGGATTTATAAGTCCGGCGAAATTTTATACTCATCCTAAAAACCCCAATATTCTTGAGGTGTTCAAACATATTGGCAGGGCAGAGGAATTAGGCTCGGGTGTGAGGAATGTTTTTAAGTATGGGAAAATTTATGGTAATAATGAGCCTGTTTTTAATGAAGGAGACATTTTTAATACATGTATCTCAATTTCTGCCAGTAAAGAGAAATTACCAATTCTTGCTCAAGAATATAATGATGCTGTAAATGATGCTGTAAATGATGCTGTAAATGATGCTGTAAATGATGCTGTAATTCAAAGGCTAAAATCAGAGTTAATTGGTATCATTTTGAACAATGGCATGTCTTTATCTCAGCTTATGTCGAATCATGCAATAAAGAGAGCTACAGCTCAAAGAGATATGAAATTGCTCAAAGATGCCGGATTAATAAACTTTATTGGAGCTCCAAAAGCAGGTAAATATATGATTACAGAAAAGCTAACCCAAATCATAAAACAATAGCTGGCAAGCCCCGGGTTTATACAGAATCAGTCATTCGATCCGGACGAAAATCCGTAGTACACAAATCCGAACCCGAAAAATGCCAATTCATTGAACAGCAAGAATTCCGTTCGAATTAACTGCAAGTTGGGTTAAGCTCTCACAAAGAAATCCCAGGAAATCAATAGCATTTTTATTTTTTGATGGTTACGTACCTTTTCATAAAAAACTGATTTTGAATTTCCCACTTTTCAATTCCACTTCGGTTTCTTCATTGCCAGCCATTTCATATTCTTTGTTATTCAATTTATAAGATTTTGCTGAAGGTGGAATTACAACTTCAGCTTCAACTCCTACCGGGATTTCAATATCCAGCTCCATCAGATCACCGGTCAATTTCCAGTTCACCACCAGCTTCCCAAAGGGGGTTTCCTGCGAAGTGTTGGCCCACGTCATGCCACCGGGGATTTGCGGCTGGATGCGTACCTTGCGGTATGCCGGCAGATTCTCCAACGGACGGATGCCGCCAACGGCCTGGTAAAACCACGAACCAATGCTGTTGTAGCAGTTGTGGATGTGGCTCCGGGCGCCGTTCCAGTGCTCCCAGGTGGTGGTAGCTCCTTTGTCGATCATGTAAAGGTAGCCGGGGTATTCCCGCTTTTTCAACATCGAATACATCAAATCGGCGGCATTATTTTTCACTACCCATTCAGTCAACACCGGCAATCCTACCAGTCCGGTTGCCAGATGCCCGTTCCGGTTTGCATTTGTTTCATTATGAAGGGAATTTTCCACAGCATCCAGCTTGTCTCCGGGAACCACACCGGCAATCATCGGAAATGCCAGGTCGATCTGGGTTCCGGTAGCGTACGTGTTGGTTGTTTCATCGAAAAATGTATCATGGATTTTTTTCTGCAATTGTTGCTTTTTCGAAGCATACAAACGGGCATCATCCGTTTTTCCCAGAACTTCCGCAATGCGCTTCATGTTGTCGAAACAAACGGCAATGAAAGAATTATTCACAAGGTCAACCGAAGCTTCATCGGTTTGGTCGATTCCTTCCGGTGTGGCCCAGTCGCCGAGATACCAGCCGCGGTAGTCGGTGTCGGGCCAGCGTTTGAGCAACCCGTCAACTGTGTGGTGATCCACATAGCCCAGCCATTTCTGCATCACCGGGTAATATTTTTCCAGCACCAGCGTGTCGCCGTAATTCAGGTAAGTTTGCCACGAAGCTGTGATGATAAACCCACACCAGTATGGCCCTCCGCCCGCCCGGTAGGGATTCGGTGCGGTGTGCGGCATTCCGCCGTCTTCGCGGATGACATCTGCCCACGTCTGCAGCCAGTTGTTGTAAACCGGCGCCAGGTTGAACATGATTTGTGCCGTTAAGGTGGAAGCGTTTCCGTCGCCGCCGTAGCCGAGGCGCTCAATTTGCGGACAATCCACAAAGTCGCCTCCTATGCTCAGGCACTGAAACGTGTAGAAAAGCATGTCGTGAATGGCGTTCAAATCGGGGTCGGAACATTCAAACGTTGCTGCCGGCTCAAAATCCGTGTGAATCAGGTAAGCTTTGATGGATTCAGCAGCCGGTTTGTTCTTAAGTCCTGTCACCCTCATGTAACGAAATCCGTGGTAATTGAATTTGTTGATGAACATTTCGGGCGAATTTCCTGAGGCGATGTACACATCATATTGGTTCCGGTCGTTAAACCGTTCACCGTTGATTAAATGGTCGCAATATTCAAGTTTAATTTCCTGTGCTTTTTGCAGATTAGGAAAATTAAATTCCACCCACCCTGTGAGGTTTTTTCCCATATCCACCAGGAAGGTGTCTGTTGCTGTTTCTTTGATTGAAATCGGTATGATGGTATCGGTAATGGCATTTTGTTCAGTCATTTGCGGACTTACCAAGTGGGCGGGAATATCCACCAGCGAAACCGGCTGCCAGGGATTTTCGGGATTTTCGGCTTCCAAATCATTTTTAGCCAATGCTCCATCAACAATCTCCCCGCCAAACTGGTTAGGCCGCCAGGTTCCATGACGGGTGTAGCTGCTTTTTCTTCCCTGCCAGTTTTCATCGGTTGCCAGAATGACTTCCCGGTGGTAATTTTCAACCTTTTCCAGTTGCGCCCGCACCACCGGACCGTTATTTGCAACTCCGGGCAGTCCTTCGGTATACCAGCCACCGGCGAGCCAAAGGATGATTTCGTTTTTCCCTTTTTTCAGATAGGCAGACACATCGTAGGTATTGATCAGCGACCGCTTGTCGAACTGTGACACTGCAGGTGCCAATAACCCATTACCCACTTTTTTGCCGTTGAGGAATACTTCGTGGTACCCAAGCGAATTTATATGCAGGAAGTAATTGGAATCCGTTTCGTCCGCTTCGAATGTTGAATAAAGCTGCGGACACTCACGGTAACCGTTTTCGGTATTGAAGGTGATATATTTAGCCTGCCAGTCATTTTCAGTCAGCAACCCCACACTGAAACGGACCGGTTCGCTCCAGCCGGAATCATTTCCGGCTTCATCCCAAACCCTGACTTTCCACCAGGCTGAAGTACCGGAGTTCAGCTTTTGCCCCTGATACGGCACATAAATGGAAGCATTGGATTCCACTTTCCCTAAATTCCAAAAACTGGCTTTGTGTTCAGTTAAATCCGAAAGTTCAGCAGCAACCAGAATTTGAAAGGCTTTTTGTTCGGTCCCGTTTTTTTCACTACTTATTTTCCAGCTAAAACGGGGTGTTGTTTTGTCTATACCCAATGGATTCTGAAGGCTTTCGCAGCGAAGGTCAAAGACTTTGGGATTGTTTTTTGAATTGCATCCAACGATAAGAAAAACAACAATCAAAAAAGATATGGAAGTAAATCGCTTCATAAAAATGTGATGTTACCGGTCATATTTCCCATCCAGAATCACCTCTTTCACAGCTTCCAGGTAACCAAAACCGTTGAGCATGTCGGGCAGCAGGTAGCTTCCTTCCACCCATTCGTTCCAGGCGTTGATGGTGATCAGTTTCGGTTGCTCCGGATGCGCATCGGCATATTTTTTTGCCTTTGAAAGCAAAGCGGCAAAACTGACAGGTGTATTGTGGTAATGGACCACATCTTTCATCCCTTTTCCCGGGAAGCGCGGTGTATCGTCCCAGCCAATGGAAACGCAGGGAAACACCGGGACATCGAGGATGGAATCCATCTGTTCCCGTATTTTGACGGAGTTGGCTCCATAAACGAGGTAATCCTCATTCAGTCCTCCCATGTTGTACATGGCCACGCTGTTGAAACCCATCGTCTTCACCTGTTCCCGGAACTGCTTCGCCCTTTCGGCCGACATCACCGAACCGCCCCCCTGGTTCCACTGGATATGCAGGCCGGGGAAGCCTGCTTTTTTCACTTCGTCCCTGAAATAATCCAGCGCCTTGCGGGTTTCCTCCGCACTGCCATTAAAACTTTCCATGAGTTTATTGATGCTGAAGACGGAGAAAAGCGGCTCACCGTTGATCTTCAGGTAATTTGGCTGTTTAAAATACTGGTTGATGACCCGGTCAACGATAATCTGGTAGTTTTTCCAATCCACTTTGGCATCCCAAAGGATGGAGGTATCGTCGCCGTAACGGTGATAATTCCAGTAGTTGTGTCTCACATCGTGGTTCGCCCACATGATGTAAAACTGCATTTTCGAGTTGTTCTTTGCTTTCAGGAAGCCGTCGTTCAGGGCGCTTTCGAGGTACGGGCCTTCCTCGTACCAGTACCAGTCGTACACGAATACATTGACACCGTGTTCGGTTGCCACATCGATCCATCTTTCAACCACTTCCGGGTCGTTGTCCAGTTCGTAGCCCCAAAGAGGCTGACGGGGCTGGTAGTGCCCCTCGAATCGCGGGTTTCCTTTTTTGATCACTTCCCATTCGCCTGTCCCTTCGGACCACAGTTTCGCCCTGCCCAGCGAATCGTCGTGGCACGATGGCCAGATATAGGCAGCCACCAGATAATCATTTTTTACGGTTTCAGTTTTTTGCTGCGGTTGCGAGCAGGATAGGGTTCCGAGGAGAACGCTGCATACAATCGCCAGTTTGATTTTCAGGTTTGTGTTTTGCATCTTAATATATTTTAGAAGTGATATAACATAAAAAAAACCGTCAC
>CAYMXK010000305.1:0-5934 GCA_964393915.1 uncultured Prolixibacteraceae bacterium | reverse complement strand
CACTGCCTGCAGGAGAAACAAAGATTTCGTAAGGCTGATTACCGCAGGCAAGCAATACACTGCAGCAGGCGGCAAACACAATTCGCGTTAATAGTTTCATCTCATTATAATTGTTAGTTTAAAACCCCCTTCAGGTAATTCTTTCACAATGAATATGATCTCATTCATTTCCATTTACTGAATACAAAGATAGTGATTGATTTTGTGTACAAAACATCTGGTTGAAATGCTGTTACCAGCGCCAGAGGCGCGACATTACGGTTAAACTCCGGCTTGCCGTGATATGGCTGTTCCCAGCGCCATAGGCGCGGCATTACGGTAGACTTTCGGCCATCTCCCCATCCTAATGCAGGCTGATCAGCGCAACGGTGATGACAGCAGAAAAAGTAAGAAAGGCAGGGTGTTCGGTTACGCAAAAGGAAAAATTATTCTAAAGCCTGGCTTTGATGATCCTATTGTATAAATAAGTGGGAATAAATCAAAATATTCTGATTAATTCCCACTTTTTAAATGAGTGGCTTTCCTTTTTCTCTTGCTCCCCAAAGTTTAATCCAGTCTTAGTTCAATTTTCTCAATCCGATCTTTTCGAACCTTCAATTTTCCATTTACATATACAAAAAATCCCGCACCTCTATTATATTTTTTTCCATCTTTATCATAAAAAACTGCCAAACTATTTCCTTTATAATTAAGACCATCTATGCAAAACCAATCCCATGAATTTTCAGGGATCAAGGGGTTAATGACAATGGAATTATCCTCCTGAGGCCGGATGCCGATCAATCCGGTTATAAGTATATCACAATAGGTCGAATGATTATAGTCTTTCCCTCTTTCTATTCCTCCTTTTTCATCAGACCACGTGCCATTTTTCCAGACTTTTAATCTGGTACGTGAAATCCAGTCGCCGGTATACGGATTTAAGTTCTCATCGATCCATGGTAAAACAATTCCATCATCATTAATTATCCGGTGTGAAAGCGTGTATTTCACGAATTGATCGTAAAAATCTTTTTCTGTAACCACATTTTGCTCATAATTATTCAACACATTGGCCAGAGCTGTTAAAGTTATGGAAGATGAATATGGCCAGACCGGCCCGTTCCACTGGCATTCGTGTCCAGTATAGGAAATGGTAAATTTCGGATGGCTTTGTTCGGCTGTTGTCAGACCATAGGGCGCATTAAATCCATCGCTGGCTTTGATTAATCCCCAGGCTTGTTCATAACCTTTGCCATCAGGCGGCATGTTAAAATACCAGGGAGTATACCCTTGTAATTCTCTCACATCAACCAACTGATTGTCCTTTTCTGAACGTGTTTTAAAAAACGTAGCTTCATTGTCCCAAAGACCATTTATTGCCAACTCTTGCAGAGTGTTGGCTTTCTGAGAGAATTCCTTTTCCAGGACTTTATTGCCTGCTATCCCTGCAATTTTCGAAATTGCAATGGCCTCACCATACATATATGAGTTGATGGTGGGTCTTTTTCCACTTCCACTTATTTGCATTTCCATTCCATCACGGTCGTCGAAGGAGCTGAATAATCCATCCGGATTTTTTCCGATAAAATGGCCATTGACGGTCCGCCCCGTCTCCCATGCTCTGTAGTTATTCACCAATTGGGGCAATAAACTGATTATGGATGAATCATTTGTTATTTTAAAGTATTCCAAAATTGAATTGGCTGCCCAAAAACTATACATCCTTGGATTACCCTCCGTGAACCAAAAATTGGCATAACTATTTAAATATTTATGCGACTTTAGCCACCTGCCTTCATAGAAGTGGTGTGCAGCCGCACATGAAATTGTATTGTATTTTCCAGACCAGTTTACTTCAGGCAAAAATTCACTTATTACATAACCATCAGGCGTTTCTTTTATATGCTTTCTGTATGTCCACCATCTGAAATAATAAGTAAGCTCAATGTTTTTATCAGGGCATTCAAAAAAAGGGATATTCGACTCTAAAAATGCCCATGCTGAATCGTTAGGGATGTATTGTTTATAAAGTTCATTGTCATTGCTGTTAAACGCATCAGTATAGTGCTTAAAATCAGATGTGTTTAAAATCGTGAGATTTTGTGCGGATATCCTTGACCCTGATGTAAAGGACATTATCGTTAATAAAGTCAATATTATATAACAACTTCTCATCATGTCATTTAAATTCGGTTTTTCCCCGGCAATATAATGCTTGCATTTGCCTGATTTTGATACATCCAGGCTGCAATAGGATATTCAGGAATGAATAAATCACTAAAATGTAAACTTAATTTCAGGATTTTTTCCTGAATGATAATCGTCCCACAATTGCTCAAGCAATTGCTTGTCAGGTCTCATACCTGGATGAACTAAAATCCGGTATTTTAGCAACAATGGTTCACCCGGTTTTAATTCAAACCGATAACCCGCTGACGGAAATGTGGGTTGCACCCATGAAAGATCCGGATATTCCACCCAATCTCCGGGGTAATGCGGATTCTGATTATGTTGAAAGATTGTCATCCCTGATGGCCCCTCATTCCCGGCGAAAACGCCGCTTAAATCCGACCAGCTTCTCCGGGGAAGTTGGCCCTCCTCATCGTTGTGATAGGCGATTTCCTGGCCTTTGGGAGACATCATCCTCACGTTTAAACCTCCGTAGGCATCTGTTCCTCTTCTTGCAATTGTCACACTGTCTTTTATCCCTTCAAACAAGAATGCAAGGTCAATAATTCTTCCGTGCCCTGTTAGCTTATACGCCCTGATAATGCTGATCTCCCTTACAATCGTATTTACCCCTCTCTCTGTTATCCAGATATTTTCTGCCTCTATTTGTGCAAAATCCTTCCCATTGTCAACTTTGATTCTTCCGGTTGGCCGGGCAAATACCTTTTGCAAAGCATGAAGGTCACCCCTTTCACTTCCAAAATCCACTTCAGGCCATGCCCAGTATATTCCCCTGTGGTGAGGATGGTCTTTTGCCCAATCCCGCGTCAGAATTTCACCATTTAAACCATAAACAGGATGAATATAATTGCTTCTGGGAACAGCATAGATGCTTGGATTAGTCATAAAAGAATCCACTGCGGTGGCAACATACTCATTAGCATCCAAACCGTTAAATGCAAATTCATCATCTTCATAAACCGTAGCATAGATGTAGCGCAAAACAGGTTTATCCTTATCCATAATATAAGCCTGTCCGCTTTTGGCATCTATACTGGCAACCATTTCACCGGAGTCATCATTTTTATTCATACTAAGATTACAGGAATAAAACATCCCTGAAAAAATGAGGATCAAAAAACCAATTTTCACGAAAAACTTCCGATTTTCAAAGGTTAAACTGATTAAGGTATTATTATTCATGGTACCAGTTTGTTGAGTTGTTGGCATTTGTTTTTATAAAGTTCTTATGATATAGAGTCGTCAATGGTGTTGAAATATTTACAGATATTCCGAAGGAAATCTCCAGGGTGCACGGTATTCAGGAATTGCCATCCTTGTTGCCTCGGCATCTCCGATAATTTTCTCAGTAGCAGGATCAAATCTTATCGATCGGCCGAGTTTCATCGACAGAATACTCAGTACTATAGGGATATCCACTTTAATGTGATATTCGGCATTTGCTGAAGGTTGTTTGCGTGACTTTATGCACTCAATCCATTCAAGTTCATGACCTGGCGATGAGGGGATTGATTTGGGGGGTGTTTCCATGCCTTTCATTCTGTCTCCCTCCGGGATTAAAATGTGATCGTTGTAATCGGTGATTAACGTTCCGTTCGAACCATGGAAATATATGCCTAACCTTCTCCGGGAACCTGTTTCATAGCCCAGACCGGATTTGTCCATTCCCTGAAAAGCCCAGCCATGACTGTTTGTTGATGACTGCATCCACGTCATTGTCAGATTAGGATAACGCCAGATCACCTCATGGTTATCATATGCATCGCCATCATCTTTAATAATGTACCTACCACCCATGGCACTTATCTCTGTAGGGTAACCCAGCTCCAGTGCCCAAATGGGTAAATCGGTTATATGTGGCGCCATCCCTGGTGTCCAACCACCACTGAAATCCATCCAGAAACCGTGATAAAATGCATCTTTTACCAGGTTTGGATTGTATAACTGCATGGGGGCAGGACCAACCCACATATCCCAGTCCATGCCTTTAGGTACATTTCTCGTATTTTGTCCCAGTCCGATGCCATTGGGCGCTTCATTCATAACAAAGAAGGTACGTACGGTGGCAATGTCCCCTAAATTGCCGGACCGAACAAGTTCAACCATCCGGCGATAGTGCTCACCAGCATGAATCTGAGTGCCTATCTGGCTAATGACATTGTTCTTTCTGATTGCATTCCTGACTGCAATGCTTTCACCCAGGTGCATGGTCATGGGTTTTTGCAGGTAAATATCCAATCCTGCCTCTGCTGCCTCTACCGCCTGAATGGCATGCCAGTGTGCCGGGGTTGCAATAATAACAGCATCCAGCCCTTTATGTCGTAATAAATCCCTGTAATCTGAATATCCGGTGCAGGTCTCTTTGTACTTATCCACAACTACATCCAATCTTTCTTTCCATACATCACACGCTGCTGTAACCACTACATCAGGATGACCTGCAGCGGTATTCAGATTTGCTTTTCCTAATCCACCACAACCAATAATTCCAAGATTGATTTTATCGCTGGGCGGAGTTTTTCCTGATCCTGCAAGAACACTTGATTTTACAATAAATGGAACGCCTATTGCGGCTAAGGAGGTTTTTTTAACAAATTCTCTCCTCGATGTTGGTAAATGTTTCATAATCAGTTCAATTTTTAATTAAGGTTATTTAAACTGTACGTATTTTTATACAAGTATAGTCAACATTTTTAGAATATTACACTACCAGAATCCTTGTATTTAATGTTTCGGTGCTCTGCACCTTTAACGATATATTGATAATATAGCTACAAGTATTTGGGTGCGCTGCACCATGCTCAGACGATAAAGAGTAGCTCTACTCCTAAAAGTCTTTTTCTGCCACGAATGCACGAATACCCAAAGGATTTATTTTGATGGCAGAAGTACCATCGACATTCTTACTGGACCTTGTAGTCGCAAACAAAGGGCCTCCGGAAGACCTCCGGTTCTTACTGTATATGGCTTTACACCGCGCCATAACGATAGACCTGCAGCATATCATGATATGGCAGCACCCAGCGCCATCGGCGCGGCATTACGGTAGAACTGCAGCCATCCACACCCTTATACAGGCTGATCAGCGCGCCGAAATTAATGGAAAAACAATAGATAAAATAAGTACCCGGAGTAATTTTGTTTTGGGGGATCTATCCAGTAAATTACAATTCGCACTTTAATAGTGCAAAATATGTCAAAATATGCACTCGAATAGTGCATAAATATTACTTTTGCAAAAAATAGATTCTATGGATAAGTTATTGGAACAATTTCAAAAGCTTCTTAGAGAGACAGACACCGGTTTTTTCCGCTACATTTATGATGAAATAAACTGGAAAAGTCGTATGATCGGACTTACCGGGCCACGCGGAGTGGGGAAAACTACCCTGGTTTTACAGCATATAAAAAAGAACCTGAACCCTGCTGAGACGCTTTATGCAACTGCTGAGGATTTTTATTTTGCCGATAACAGGCTGATGGATTTAGCTGGTGATTTTGTTAAGCGCGGAGGGAAATACCTGTTTATTGATGAAATTCATAAATACAAAGACTGGTCTAAGGAACTAAAGCTTATATATGATTATCATCCGGAACTTCATGTGGTATTTACCGGTTCATCTGTCCTGGATATCAAAAAAGGAGCCTCGGATTTGAGTCGCAGGGCTGTAATGTATAACTTGCAAGGTTTGTCCTTCAGGGAGTATTTGCAAATGTTCCATCAAATATCTGTCCGGCCATATTCTCTGGAAGAAATTCTGG
>CAYMXK010000304.1:0-5947 GCA_964393915.1 uncultured Prolixibacteraceae bacterium | reverse complement strand
GGAACGGGCAACCTTTTGCAGGGACTTACCGAGATAGGTTTGGCCGAGGAAGCTGTAAAAACCATCTTGAACGAAGACGGCCCCGGCTGGGGTGCAATGGTTCGGCGTGGTGCCACAACCATCTGGGAGCGATGGAATCCATGTCTTCAACTAATAAAAAGGAATTCATTGAAATTTAAAAAATGTTACTCTAGAGTTGCCTCGCGGATCAATTGATAATTGTTTTTTTATTATGCCACTTTTTGAAAAGATCCGCACTCCGGGATTTTTGACTTAGGATGAAAAACGACATGAAACCGAGCGGTTCACCTACGACTCAATATACTTAAAGCCTCAGGGACTGATTGCCAATGGCAAGATTAATATTGGACAGTATTAAAACCTAAATCAATAATTCTATTTTATCGGGACATATTCAAAACTAATCGGGATAGTATTGAAAGTTATTCAATCCCAAATCCCATAACTTGCAGAACTAAAATTTTTCCAAATGAAACTTAAAACGACCAATCAAATTTTGAAGAATATCGGAGTTTGTGCCCTTGCGCTAACCGGTTCGCAAATGCCGGCTTTAGCTGCCGCTCCTGAGAAAATGAATGTTATTTTTATCCTGGCCGATGACCTGGGCTGGAGCGATTGTACCCTCTACGGGAACACGAAACTTTATGAGACTCCTAACCTTGATCGCCTGGCAAAACGGGGGATTACCTTCACCAGGGCATATTCTGCCAGTCCGCTCTGTTCGCCAACGAGGGCAAGTATTATGACCGGGCAGACCCCCGCGCGAAGCGGGCATACAGCGCCTGTCCATCATACCGCTGACGTGCGGATGAAAGCATCTGTTATGGGGAAGGCACCTGCCGGTGATAAAGCAATACAGTGCCAGTCGGCCAGCCGTCTCGACACCAACCTGCCCACTCTTGGTAAGCTGATTAAAGCCGACGGCTATTCCACTGCCCATTTTGGCAAGTGGCACCTGGGAAGCGAACCTTTTTCACCTTTGGAACATGGTTTTGATATTGATATTCCACACTGGCCGGGACCCGGACCAGCCGGAAGTTTTGTCGCGCCCTGGAAATTCAGGGATTTTAAAGAGAATTATCCCAATGAGCATATAGAAGACCGCATGGCCGATGAGGCGGTAAAATGGTTGCGATCGGTAGATAAGGAGAAGCCGTTTTATATGAACTACTGGCAATTTTCGGTACATGCGCCCTTCAATGCCAAAGAGGAGCTGGTGGAATATTACCGTGGAAAGATCGACACCACCCAGGTGCAGCGTTCATCGACCTATGCGGCCATGGTCCATTCGCTGGATGATGCGATAGGTAAATTACTCGATGAAGTTGACAGACTTGGAATAGCCGACCGCACGGCCATCATCTTTACTTCTGACAATGGGGGAAACATGTATAATCATCTTCCGGAAACCACGAAAGATGGCACCAGTTATACCAGTTTCGCGACAAGCAATGCCCCTTTGCGTGGCGGTAAAGCTACCATGTTCGAAGGTGGCTTCCGTGTTCCCTGCGTGGTCGTCTGGCCTGGAGTAACCAAACCTGAAACCCGAACTGATGCCATGATCCAGACCACCGATTTCTATCCGACCATTCTGAATCAGCTGGGTATTTCGCTGCCTGAAAATCATAAGATCGATGGTTATGATATGACGCCTGCACTTTTCGGAAAAAAATGGAACCGCAAGCCCATGTTTACCTTTTTCCCGCATGCACCCAAAGTGCCAGATTGGTTGCCAGGTTCTGTAGCTGTGCACGAAGGCGACTGGAAACTGATCCGCATGTTCCATCAGGGCGAAAACGGAGCTCATGGTTACATGCTTTTCAATTTGAAGGAGGACATTGGAGAGCAGAATAACCTTGCTGCCAGATATCCGAAACGGGTGAAGCAGATGGACCTATTGATAGAGAATCACTTAAAAGATGCAGGAGCGGTTGTCCCAATCCCTAATCCAGCCTTTGACCCGGCGAAGTATCGACCAGAACTTATTGGTGTGCAGCAAAGAACCGGAAAATGAAATCCGGGTTCCCGATTGCCAGATTGGTGGGCCGGGCTTGTATTTTGTGAAAGTAGAAAATAGAGTCAGAAAACTGGTGATTGGGGCATGAATTATTCGCTTCTGAGATATCATTTTTAAAAATCAATTAATTAAGACCGATGTTTTCGATGAAAAAAAATCTGTTGCGTAAAGGGATATTTATATCCAGCTTCTGGCTTTTGATTGTAAGCTGCACAAACAAACCAGTAGAAAAACCAAATATAGTTTATATCATGCTCGACGAGTGGGGCTATTATGAAATGTCTGCCCTTGGACATCCCTTGCTGGAAACCCCGAACATTGACCGACTGGTCAACGAGGGAATGCGCTTCACTCAACTTTTGGCCGGGGGAAACGTATGCGCACCAACGCGCGCTTCCCTTTTGACGGGGCAGCACACCGGGCATACCGCGGTTCGCGGAAATACCGGCGGGGCAGCAATTCGTGCTGATGATGTTACCCTGGGTGAAATGATGAAAAATGCAGGTTATGCTACGGGCGGCTTTGGTAAGTGGGGGGTTGGTGACCGCGGAACCAGTGGTGTTCCCGAAAATCACGGTTTTGATATCTTTTTTGGTTGCTATCATCAAATTCACGCTCACACTTATTATCCAAATTATCTCGTTCGGAACAGCGGGAAGATTCCCTTGCCGGGCAATACCGGTCACGCCTACAAAGGCGAAACTTTCTCGCAGTACCTGATCCATAATGAGGCATTGAAATTCATACGTGAGCACGCCGGTAAACAGCCGTTCTTCGCCTATCTGCCATATACTCTACCGCACGCGTATTATGGTATGCCTGAGGATGATCCTGACTATTTGAAGTTCAAAGATAAACCCTGGGACGATGCTCCCAAACATCATAACAACCCCTCCGTCGCACCACCGGATGAAGCCAGGCGTTACGCGGCATTCATGGCTATGGCAGATCGTCAGCTTGGTGAAATCCTCAAGACACTTGAAGAGTCAGGGATAGATGACAACACCATAGTCTTTCTTTGCGGCGACAATGGTGGTAATACCAAAGCTTTCCGGAACGAAAAATACCCTGAAGGTTTTTTTGCTCCGAATAGGGATCCCGCAACAGGTAAGACTTTTCGTGGTGGGAAGGGCAATTTTTATGAAGGTGGCTTGCGCGTTGCCTATCTGGTAAGGTGGCCCGGAATGATTAAACCAGGGACGGTATCCGATCATCTTGGGTACTTTCCCGACGTAATGCCCACACTGGCTGAATTAGCCGGGATAGAACCTCCCGAAACAACCGATGGAATTTCCTTTTTGCCGACACTGCTGGGTAAGCCCGACAAGCAGGAGGAGCATGACTATCTCTACTGGGAGGACCAATTCTCGGTTGCGATCAGAAAAGGCGATTGGAAAGCCATCCGGCCAGGAAATTCGGGGCAATTTGAACTATACAACCTGGGTGCTGATATTTCGGAAGAAAACAACATCGCCGATCAAAATCCTGATATCCTTAGTCAGATGAAAGAATTAGCTGAACAGGCACATAGTACCCAGCAGGAAGGCGAAGTTTACGATGCCTCACTCAGGTTTATGGGACACGGTGCAAAATAAAAAGGTTTTTATGAAGATAAGTGAGTTTACAGTAGGTTTTCGGAAATATTCCGTGATGGTTATCGCTATCGCGACCTGCCTTTGTTCAATATTTGACGGTCATGCTTATAATCATCCACGAAAAAAACTACGATTGGTGCAAAATGCCGAATCAATTCATTCAAGCCTTACACCAGCCAATATAACCTGCCAGGGCATGATCAATCCACAGGGAATCGATGAATCCCAGCCTCTACTGAGCTGGATGTCTGTCAACTCCGGGCCAGCTCAGAGGGGACTGGTTCAAACCGCCTTTCAAGTTTTAGTTGCTGATTCTGAATCAGCATTGAATGACGATGAGGGTAATCTGTGGGATTCGGGAAAAGTTGTAAGTGATCAATCGCTCCATGTAGTTTACGCCGGCAAGCCACTTCAATCTCACCAGGTCTGTTTCTGGAAAGTCCGGGTTTGGGATGGTGATGGTGCAGTATCGAGCTGGAGCGAACCGGCTTCATGGTCGATGGGGTTTTTGATGCCCGACCGTTGGGAACCCAACTGGATTGGAAGCGGTGAGGACCGGACTCCGCTGTTGCGTAAGGAATTTCCGCTCGCGAAGAATGTCAGGCACGCCTGGGTTTATGCCTCGGCATTGGGAATTTATGAGCTTCGTCTGAACGGGCAGAAGGTAGGCAACGATCTGTTTACGCCCGGTTGGACCGATTACCGCGCAAGAGTACAGTATCAGCGCTATGATGTCACCGATCTCGTGCAAAAAGGCGACAATGTCATCGGGGCCGTTTTGGCTCCCGGCTGGTACGCCGGCAACATCGCCTGGTTTGGCAACAATCGCTACGGATCGCGGCTGGCACTGGCGGCTCAACTGCATGTTGAATTTTCTGATGGCACCACTGAAGTGATCTCCTCCGGCAAGACGTGGAAAACAAGTAGCGGCCCGCTTATGGTGTCCGACATCCTGGAGGGCGATCACTATGATGCGCGGATGGAAAAAACAGGCTGGGATCGACCCGGCTATGACGATTCCGGGTGGTTGCAGGTCAGTGAGGAATCCACCAACCGGCATCTTACGGCACAGATCGATCCTCCAGTGGGCGTAATTCGGGAAATAAAGCCCATCAGCGTCAAAGAGCCAAGTCCAGGGATTTTTGTTTATGACCTGGGTCAAATTATTACGGGTGTTGTCCGTATCCAGGTAAAAGGGCTCAAGGGTACTAAAATTACGCTTCAACATACCGAGAAGCTGAATGCCGACGGCACCCTGGATCGATCCAATCTGACCATTGGAAAACAGACGGCTGAGGCTACGGATACCTATATCCTGAAAGGGACTGGGTCGGAGACATTTCAGCCTCAATTTACCTTTCATGGATTTCGATATATTTCCGTTCAGGGTTTGGAAGAAGCTCCAGATTTAAATGATATCACGGGTATAGTTATTGGCACCCGTTTCGCGGTTGTCGGGTCCTTGCGGACTTCCGATGATGACCTTAACCAACTCCTCTCTAACATCGAGTGGACTACGCAAAATGTTTGCCTATCGGTGCCGATGGACTGCCCGCAGCGCGCCGAACGCCTGGGATGGGCCGGAGATATGAATGTGATGGCAGCCACTGCGCCGTTTATGTTCGACATGTCGCGTTTTTATGCCAAGTGGCAGGTTGATATTCTGGATGCCTTGGCGCGGAAGGATGGCGGGGAGAACGAAGGTCTTATGCCCAATGTAGCGCCAAAATTCCCCGGAGTGGCTGGCGGCTACGGCGGCGGCTGGGGAGATGTTGGGGTCAACCTGCCTTATATTACATGGAAACGCTATGGCGATACCCGTATTATTTCCCTGAGCTACGAGGGCATGCAAAAGTGGCTGGGCTTTCTTGAGCGCAAGGGTTCAGGATATATAGTGCCGGGCACCTGGGCTAAAGCTGCCGATTGGATAAATGTGGACGACGCAACAGACCACAGTCTGGTTGCGACTGCCTATTTTGCCTTAGATGTTGCACAAATGGCTGAAATGGCTGCGGCCATTGGCAGGACAGACGATGTTGTAATGTACCATAAATTGTTTGAGGATATAAGTAAAGCTTTTAACGATCAGTGGGTTAAAGCCGATGGTCAGGTTTCAAACGGTTCCCAAACGGCACAGGTGTTGGCTCTCCGTATTGGACTCCTGCCCGAAAATTTGCGTTTGGCAGCGGTGCGAAAGCTGTTGGATAACATCAAATCCCGTGATTATCATCTGTCCACAGGATTTTTAGGCACACAATGGCTGTTGCATGTTTTGTCTGACTACGGACACACGGATATTGCCTTTTAGATATTG
>CAYMXK010000303.1:0-5948 GCA_964393915.1 uncultured Prolixibacteraceae bacterium | reverse complement strand
ATTGTTGTGACTATTAAATTCACCACATTGTCGACATTTTTATTAAATACTTTCAATACTTCTTCCCAGGTTACAGGCTCCTCGTCTGTTTTCCAGGAATCATAGTCGGTACTCATTGCCACTGCAGCATAGGGGATTCTCAATTCATTGGCCAGGATGCACTCGGGGGCAGTCGACATGTTGATGATACCGGCTCCCCATGATCTGAACATGAGAGACTCCGCACGGGTAGAAAAGCGGGGTCCTTCAATGGTAACAACCGTTCCTGAAGGGTGGTATTTCAATGATAGTTGGTGGGCGGTGTTTATGAGTCTTTCACGCAAGTAAGGATCGAAAGGTTCACTCATTGAAACATGTTGCAATTGCCCGGGCTCAAAATGATCGAAAAAGGTAATTTCCCTGAAGCGGGTGAAGTCGATAAACTGATCAGGGAATACGAGGTCTCCGCGGTCAATTTCACTCCGCAGGCTTCCACAGGCAGTGGTAGCAATGATGTGTGTGCAACCCAGGTCGTGGATAGCCCAGATATTGGCCCGGTTATTAATTTTCGTTGGAGGAAATTGGTGTGACCTGCCGTGTCGTGACAGTATGCAAACTTCCACTGCCCCTATCTTTCCGGTCCTGAATTCTGATGAGGGCGGGCCATAGGGTGTGTTAATTCCGATTAGCTGTTGATCTTCAATTATATTGGGGTTCTCAAATCCCGATCCCCCTATGATGGCTATTTTTTTCATGGTTCTTAAAACTAAAATGGTTGAACTTAAGGATATTTTGCACCGAAAGTAATTCAAAAACCATTAAAGGACAACCCGCGGAGGTTGGATGACTAATAAACCACAGAAAATTCCAGCCTGACCTCATCACTGACCGGAAAACCCATTAAAGTTGGCCGGACAATATTAAAATCACTTAAGGTAACAGAAAAGCCACCTGTTACTTCAACCTTTCCACTTTTCTCCAGAACGTTTACCTTGAAGGATGCGGGCCGGCTGATGCCATGGAAGGTAAGTTCTCCCTCAACAGCAAGCTCATTTCCCTGTCTGGCCGTAACGTCTCCGGAAAAGGTTATGTTGGGAAACCTGAGTGCTTCGGTAACTTCAAGCATATGGGAATCGCGGTTCGCATTCCTGCTGTCGAACGTTGCTATACTTACCGAAACGGCAACCTGCCTGATATTGATTTTTTCCCCATCACTCATGATGACGGAGGTTATATCCCTGCTGATTCCGCTCCATGCATGTAATGGATGCTTCATAGAGTAGGTAATGGACGAGCTTTTTTTGTCCGCCATGGTTCTTACCGATGATCTGGTCTGTGCTGTAATCACAGTCGCTGTGGTAAGTAAGACAAGCAAAAGAATAAGCTTTTTCATGGCAAAGTATTAGAATTTGATAACGATAACTGAGGCTGCATAAGCGCCAAAAGCAGTAAATGCCGCTGCCCGGTGGTAGGGACGCAAATCGGGGTTCCTGTCGATTGATTGTGCCAGCACATTGGTGGCAATCATCCCGGAGAGGTGCACAATGGCAAGTGCTTTATGGATTTTTATGCTGCTTATGCCCCGTCGTTCATCAATCATTTTTGGCGGGGCGAAGAGAGAGAGTGAGGCTGTGGAAAAGTACCCGATATTTACGCCTGTAGCGAGCGCTTTATGTGCCCTGAGCATATCGTAATCACCTTCATAAAGTTTGGATCCAACTATGCCTTGTGCCACCATTCCGGCAAGCGTGGCCAATCCTAAAACCTGGTGTGAAGCGAGCATGGTCCTTCTTAATTTGAGTTCGCGCTCTCTGTTTTCAATGGTTAATTCAAAACGGTTTAAATTTCGCATCAGCCCCTTTTCACCCCAGAGCAGTTTCTGTGTTGGCATCATCCTGTCAGGTAAAAGCGAAATCTCCTTATCTTCGAGTAATAACAACTCATCGAGTAATCCGGATGATGATATGCTGTCCTGTTGGGAGAATCCGTGCAGTGGAAGTATCATCACCAAAAGCAATATGGTAAATAATTGCCTCATCTCTGTATGTATTAAGTTTGACAGTTCGTATTGCAGTTATATTCAAAACCATGAATTTAGATAAAAGTTCAGCGCAACCGGTTTATTTTCAGGGATTTTTTAGAAAAATGAAAGGAGGAATACCTGACGGGACATATCGTGTTGTGCAGGATCAGTCTGTTCGAAAAAGTCTTAATATGCTTTCTTTCTCGGGCTTACAGATACCCCTTTCTGTAATCAGTCCGGTGACCAGCCTTGCAGGGGTGATATCAAAGCCATAATTGGCTACCCTGCTTTCTTCAGGAACAAGCCTTACTGAAACAATTTCCTTTCCGGTCCATCCTTCAATTGATGCCACTTCGGATGCATCTCTCTGTTCTACAGGGATACTATTTACCCCGTCTTCCAGGGTAAGGTCGAAGGTACTTAACGGGAGGGCGACATAGAACGGGATATTGTTATCTGCTGCAGCCAATGCCTTGAGGTATGTGCCTATTTTATTGGCCACATCACCGTTGCGTGTGGTCCGGTCACTGCCAGTGATTACCATGTCCACTTGCCCGTGCTGCATAAGGTGGCCGCCTGTATTGTCAGGTATGACCGTGTGTGGCACGCCCGCCAGGCCAAGTTCGAAGGCGGTAAGCCGTGCTCCCTGATTGCGAGGGCGCGTTTCATCCACCCAAACATGCAGCTGAATACCCTTTTGGTGAGCAAGGTAGATGGGAGCTGTTGCGGTTCCCCACTCCACACAAGCCAGCCATCCGGCGTTGCAGTGGGTCAGAATATTCACGGTGGCTCCTTTTTTACGCTGGCTGATCTCTTCTATAACCGGCAATCCGTATATCCCGATCATACGGCAGGCCTCTATCTCCTCTTCTCTGATAAGGTTGGCCCCGGTAAGTAGTTGTTCTGTCCTGTTTTTTTCTGATGTTGCAGCGTGAAATGTATCCATCATCCGTTGGGTGGCAGAAAAAAGGTTTACGGCAGTTGGGCGTGTGGCATTTAAAGCCGACTGAGCTTCGAGAAGACAGTTTTCGGGCCGGAGTCCTTCATAATTCAGCAGGGCCAGGTACATGCCATAGGCAGCAGTGACGCCAATGAGCGGTGCTCCGCGCACTACCATCTCCTTTATGGCAAACACGGCATCTTCCAGGGTTCTGATGCTGAAAATGCGCGATTCAAACGGCAGATACCGCTGATCGGTAACTTCTACAACTTTTGGGGATGAGCCCGACAACCAGATGGATGAGGTATAATTGAAATTTGTTGTCATATAATTTACAGACTGTTTAATAAGAGCGGTGCTGGCAACTCACTTGTTTTGCTGCATATTTTTGATAATTTTTGCATCAGTTTGATTCATTCATATAAGAATTTGATAATCAGTAACATCTATAGAATTGAGAGTATTGAAGTGTAAGAACGAACAAATTAAGATAAAATTATTTACTTTTTCAAATGACTTAATTCCATTAACTTTGCCCTGAAAATCAAATATCAGGATAAATGAATTCAAAGACAGCAATTCTTCTGCTTTTAATTGCAGGTATGTTTATTTCATGCAACCGTTACAAGGATTACTCCAATGTGCCTTTTGAGGAACCCGATCCCAAACCATGGCACTCTCAAATGATTTCACAGGTCAACCGGGAGGCTCCCCGCGCCCATTTTATCCCCTATACATCTGTGGATCAGGCACGTGAGGACAGGAAGTGGACTTCTCCGCTGTTGATGTCGCTCAACGGCATGTGGAAATTCCACCACGTTGATAAGCCAGCCGACAGGCCATTCTGGTTCTTCAAGAATGATTTTGATACCCGTAAGTGGGCAGAAATTCCGGTTCCTTCCAATTGGCAGCTTCATGGATACGATTACCCTATTTATGTAAATATAACTTATCCGCATGAGGTCACTCCGCCCACCATACAAGAGCATTTTAATCCGGTGGGTTCCTACAAGCGTAATTTTCAGGTTCCTGCCGACTGGAGCGGGAAGGAGATTTACCTGCATGTGGGTGCGGTGAATTCCAGTATGAGCCTATGGATCAATGGCGAATATGTTGGCTATAGTGAGGACAGCAAGACACCAGCAGAATTTAATATTACTTCTTACCTTAAAAAAGGAAACAATACTGTGGCGATTGAAGTATTCAGGTGGTGTGCCGGTTCTTATCTCGAAGACCAGGATTTCTGGCGTATAAGCGGCATTACCCGCGATGTTTTCCTGCAGGCCCGCGATCCGAAGCATATTCGTGATTTCAGGGTAATTGCCGGACTTGATGAGACTTATCAGAACGGAACCATCTCTCTGGATGCCGACCTGGTCAACCTGGGGGAGACAACCTCCTCTATACAACTGGAAGCTACACTATCATATAACGGAAGCCAGGTGCTCTCCTTCTCTTCCGGCTACGATGTGGCCAAAGGTAATACTCCAGCCCGTTTCAGTGGAAATGTCACCAATGTCAAACAGTGGAGTGCAGAATCGCCTGAGTTGTATGAACTGCTTCTTACACTGAAATCCGCAGAAGGGGACGTCATTGAAATTATCAGGCAGGATGTGGGATTCCGTTCTGTTGAGATCAAAGATGGTTTGCTCCTCGTGAACGGACAATACGTTTACCTGAAGGGCGCCAATCTTCATGAACACCACGATGTGAATGGCCATGTTGTTGATGAGGCAACTATGCTGAAGGATATTAAAACAATGAAAATGCACAATTTGAATGCTGTACGTACTTCGCACTATCCTCAGCCGGAGTTGTTTTATAAACTTTGCAACAAATATGGTTTGTATGTCATCGACGAAGCCAATATAGAATCTCACGGATTTGGATACGGACCAGAGTCCCTCGCCAAGGATGAAAGCTGGAAAGATGCCCATTTGTACCGTACCAGGAATATGTTTGAACGTGATAAAAACCAGCCTTCGGTTATTATTTGGTCATTGGGCAATGAAGCTGGTAATGGTGTGAACTTTCATGCTACTTACGATTACCTTAAAAGTGTTGACAATACCCGGCCAACTCAGTACGAAAGATCCGGGCTGGAATACAATACAGATATCTTCTGTCCGATGTACATGCGCATAGGAGGAATGGAGAGTTATGCTCAGACTAATCCTTCGAGGCCGTTAATTCAGTGCGAATATGCGCACGCCATGGGAAATAGCGTGGGCAACCTTCAGGACTACTGGGATCTTATTGAGAAATACCCCGCTTTGCAGGGTGGATTTATCTGGGACTGGGTAGACCAGGGCCTGCTGACCACCAACGAAGAGGGTGAACAATTCTGGGCCTATGGAGGAGATTTTGGTCCTGATGATGTCCCTTCGGATGGAAATTTCTGCCTCAATGGGCTGGTTAATCCCGACAGAACAGTAAAACCTCATTTACTCGAAGTGAAAAAGGTATACCAACACATCGGGTTTGAGGCTACCAATCTGGCAAAGGGTGAAGTATTGATAGAAAACAAATATGCTTTCCGGAATCTTTCCGGTTTTGATTTTAACTGGGAAGTAGTTGGCGATGGCAAAGTAGTGGCCTCCGGGAAACTGCCAGCGGTTAATGCTGCTCCGGGAGAGGTGGTTCAGGCAAAAATGGACTATACTGTTCAACCTGAACCGGGTACACAATATTTTCTGAATATCAGGGCTATCCAGAATGAAACACTTGGTTTGGTTGGAGCTGGCTGGGTAGCTGCCGAAGAACAGTTCGGTCTGCCTTTTTCACAGCCGGTTTCCCCTGTTCACTCTTCTGCCTTTGCCAATCTGACAATAAAAGAGGAGGGCAGTAACATATCCATATCGGGTGAGGGATTTTCGGTTGCTTTTGATGCTGCTGCCGGGCTGATGACCAGTTTCAAGAAGGGGAATACCGAATATCTCCAAAGTGGTTTGGTACCCAATTTCTGGCGCGCACCCACTGATAATGACTTCGGTAATAACCTCCATA
>CAYMXK010000302.1:4290-5963 GCA_964393915.1 uncultured Prolixibacteraceae bacterium | reverse complement strand
CTTTATTACAACTCGGTGTCCGATATATCCCCTTTGGATGAAGAGGACCAATACAGTATATCTCCCCCATCCTTGTAAATCCGGTAAAGATCGCTGTAGGGTTTCTCACGAACCTCCATTGCCGGATCGTAATCAGGGTTTTCTGTTGGCCAGTATTTTTTCTCTACATTATTTTCCAGGAAGTTCATCAGCTCGGCAAACAGTTCGCGCGTTTTGTCAGGCATTTGTGTGGCCAGGTTATTCTTTTCGGAGATATCGTTTGCGATATTGTACAGGTTCAACCGCCCGTACCAATCAAAAATCAATTTGTAATCGCCCTTCCTGACTGCTGACTGCGGTGTAAAAGGAAGGTTATCAGCAGGATTTCTATACACCACACTGAGCGGATAATGCCAGAAATAGGTATCACGTGTATATGTTTTGTTTACATTTTCCGGATCACTCAACAGGCCGGCAATGCTTTGTCCGTCGATCGGATGGGTTGCTGCCGGCTCACCGGCCAATTCAAGAAATGTAGGAAAGAAGTCATTGCAATCCACCGGAATATCGCACCATGCACTACTTTTCACTTTTCCCTTGTAATTGATGATCAGCGGCACCCTGATACCGCCTTCGTAGACGTTGGCCTTTTGTCCGGACAGAGGCGAATTGTTTGTAATCACCTGATGATTCCCGCCTGAACCTACGGTAATTCCCCCGTTATCCGACATGAAAACAACAATCGTATTGTCATCGATGCCTAAGTCTTTCAGCTTTTGCATTATACGCCCGACTGAATCATCGAGATGCCATACCATGGCTGCATAGGTAGCATTTACATGCCCGTTCCAGCCTTTTGTTGGTTTATTATTGAAATACTGAATGGTTGAATCGGGAGCCTGCCAGGGACTATGCACCGAAAACTGACAGAAATAAAGGAAAAATGGTTTTCCATCCTTGTTATTAGCCTGGCGGTCAATATAATCCAACGCACGCTCAGTAAGATCTTCAGTAAGGAAGTCAAGCCCCTTGTCATCTCCGGCATTTCCCTGAAGAAGCTCTTTCTGCCTCATTTCCGGGAAATGTTTCTCTTTGCGGTCCCACAATTTACGCCAGTTAAAAAAAGGCGAACCGCCCGAATCAAAGTAGGCCAGCTCTTCGAATCCATGGTCGCCGGGCTGATATCCTTCAGAGCCGTGGCCACCCAAATGCCATTTTCCAAGGAACGCTGAGTTATACCCTTTCAGCGCCTCTGCGATGGTAATTTCGTCTTGTCCCTGATCCTGCGGCTGACCCGATGGAAGCGCAATCAGGGTATTCCCGTTTAGCAATGCACCCGGCGCTATTGATTTATCTTCCCAGTAACAATCCTGCTCATGGAAACCGGCCGGCGGCTCAACGCCCTGTGCGTAATATGTATTGGCACTTCCGGCCGTTGCGGTTTGAAAACCTAAACGCGAAGCATATTTACCTGTCAATAAACTGGCCCGTGTTGGTGCACAAAGCGGACAGGAATAAGCCTGCGAAAATGATATTCCCTGCTCAGCCAGTTTATTCAGATTGGGCGTTTCATAAAACTGTTTTTCGGCCGGAGTATTTGTTGCGCGTGCAGCAAAATAATTTATATCAGTGTAACCCAGATCATCGGCCAGAATAAAGATGATATTCGGAGGCGAAGATTCTTTTTGTGTACA
>CAYMXK010000302.1:0-4190 GCA_964393915.1 uncultured Prolixibacteraceae bacterium | reverse complement strand
CTGCCAGCCCTGAAAAGTTCCCAACCGGCTTCATCCACCTCAACCATTGTCCATTCCGAGGTGCGGATAGCCCGGTTGTCCATAAACTGAAAATAGAGCGGGTTTTTTCTTTGCCAGGAATATCCCGCCAGCAATGGCATAAACGACTCACCAGCCACTCCTTCTTCAATATCTAGTTTCAGAAGCTCGTTTATGGTAGGTACAATATCAATTACGTGCAACGGAGTGTGCTCTATTCGTCCGGGCCTGCCTGTATTACCCGGCCACCAGGCAATTGCACCGGTGGTTACACCACCTGCGTGCTGGCTGATTTTGTACAAACGCCAGGGTGTTACACTGGCATAGGCCCAACCGGTGCCTGGCTGCCAGTTTGAACCCCGGTCTCCCGGAAGCTTTTCCTGTTTGAGCATCACCTCATCCATTTTGGAAAACGAGTCGGTTCCGTTATCACTCATAAAAAAGATCAGTGTATTTTTATCTGCTCCGCTCTCTTCCAGGGCATTCAACAGACGGCCAATCCCCTTGTCCATTCGCTCAACCATTGCCGCATATACCCCCATGCGCAAGTCTTCCAGATCTTGCTGTTCAGGCGATAACGATTCCCAGGAAGAAAGATTCTGCGGATAATCAGGAAGTTTAGCATCGACAGGTACGATTCCCATTTCCTTTTGCCTTTTGAACCTTGCTTCGCGGACAGCCTTCCAGCCTGTGGAATATTTCCCGCGGTGCATTAAAATATCGTCTTTGGGTGCCTGAAGCGGATTATGTGGTGCCTGGTAGCTCAGGTACAGGAAAAATGGTTGCTGCTCCTGCCCTGCCCTCTCCGATTGAATAAAATGAATCGCCCGGTCAGTAAACGTATCGCTGCTGTAATAATCAGGACCAAATGCGGTGAAAGGTTGCCTGTCGAGCCGAAAGTCTTTTGATCCGGTAAAGTGGTCGCCAAATCCGCCCAGAAAGCCGAAAAAATGATCGAAGCCACGATCCATCGGATTACCCTGCAAATGCCATTTTCCGATTAAGGCAGTACGATAACCATTTTGTTGAAGTTTCTCCTGCAACAGTTGAGTTTTCGAAAATTCAGGGAGAGCTTTCGGCCAGTAGTTACCGGTTAACAGGGACGCCCGTGAACAAACACACATGGCACTGTTGTAAAAACGGGCCAGCCGCACACCTTCAGAGGCAAGTTTATCGATGGCCGGGGTATGAAGTTCACCTCCGTAACATCCCGGGTCGCTATAGCCCATATCATCGGTAAGAATAATAATGATATTTGGTTTATGGGCCTGATTTTGAGAAAAAGCTGAGTTACCTGAAGCAAGCAACGCAGTTACCGACACCAGTCCGGCTGATTTAAGTAAATTCATCGATTATTTATTCAATGGGTAAACCCTGATAATTAATTTTTACATATGGAATAGTTTCTGTTTCGTCGATCACATAGTTCCATTTTTTGATGTACTCCAGACCGTGAAGAAACTCATCGTTGTTCTTTTTCAAAATATCAGACAGTTCCATTTCCAACTTATTCTGAACATTCTCATAATTTTTATCGTTCACCAGATTATTTACCTGAAACGGATCTTTCTTATTGTCGAAAAGCATCCAGGGGCCCGATAAGTCTTTCACGTAAGTATACCGTTTGGTTCGAACCCCGCGGTATTCTTTTCCCCCTCTGCTTCTTGGCCATTGCCCGAATGGATGATAACATGCAATCAGCGCTGCCTCCGTTGTATCTTTTGCTTTTCCTTTCATTATGGCCGATTTGTCTTCTCCTTCAACTGTTGAAGGTATGGGCAATCCGCACAATCCAAGCAAGGTGGGCATCAAATCGGGTGTTCCGATCAGCATATCGTTTTTCCTGCCCTTGTTACCAAAAACTTCAGGATAACGAATTAGCATCGGGACAAGAATTGATTCTTCATAAGGCCTTTGCTTGTTCTCAAACCCGTGTGACTTGACCATATGGCCGTGATCGGATGTGAAAATAAAAAGAGTATTTTCATCCAGACCTGTTTCCTTGAGCGTTTGCTGCAATATCCCGATACAACTGTCCAAAGCCGATATATGGGCATAATAGCCGATCATATCGTGAATCGCATTTTGTTTCAGCTCATCAGGAACATTGTCGCGCACGGTCAGCACTTTCTCCCGGTAGATTTTTTTAAATGATTCGGGCGCTGTTTGAAAAGGGGTATGAGGTGGCCCCAATGACAATATCATAAAAAAAGGCTTTTCCTTTTGCGTGCTTGCCTTGATGTAATTCGCCGCATCGACAGTCTGGGCATAGGCATCGTAGCCCTCCCATTTAGCCTTTTTATCGTCGTTGCCCCAGTACCAGGAGTTGTTGTAATCATGGGTACATTCCAATACTTTCCAGTATTCAAACCCTTGCCGGCGCTCGACAGGGATGAAAGAATTCCGCCCGTGGCCATCCAGATGCCATTTACCAATATAGGCGGTTTCGTAACCTGCCGCTTTGAAGGATTTTCCCAGGGTGTTGGCTTCCGGATTGAGTAATACATCATTTACAAATACGCCATGGGACAGTGGATACTGTCCGGTAAGCAAACTGCCGCGATACGGGCAGCAAACCGGAGTTGTGGCTATTGTGTTGGTAAAATTGACCGCTTTTTGAGCAAGCTTGTCGAGGTTTGGGGTAAGGACGTCTTTATTGCCATTGTAACCCACATCCTGGGCGCGCCATTCATCGGTCAGCACAAATACTACATTGGGGGCCTTTTTTACTTGCCCGTTAACCGAAAAAGAGAGGAATCCCAAAATGGCGATCCCCAGGCTTTTGCTATAATTTAATTTCATCTCAATAATTGTTTTTAATTTTTATTTTGTCCCGATACAAAAGAATTTAATTAGTTCAGCTTCGATGTAGCTCCAATTAAAAGCATAAAGTTACTCGTTTGTGAATTTAAGTTTTCATGATCGATTCATTCTTTTCAGTTCTTCCCCTGACAGTAATCACAGAATTCTGCGTGGAACTTATTTTGTACGGCGCGGATGGCTGCGCGGATCTCCATCATCATTGGTTTTTTTCATCCATTCATCCAATACCTGACTCAATTTAGCGAGCGTTTTCTTATAATCAGGAACATCAGCCAGATTATTCATTTCCCAAGGATCATTTTCCAGGTCATACAACTCTTCTTTGGGCCTGAAAAAGGTGGATTTCAGCAATTCGTACTGAACAGGAAATTGTTCTTTGTTATGGATGATCTCGGCAAAAGCCCGGTTACCCCAATTTCCTCCGGGAGTGGCATCCAGGCACAACCATGCCAGGCCTTTCGGTTTGTTGGCAAATGCCTCATCGGTGATAAACCTTTCAATAGGGTAATCGGGAACAATCTGATTCCTGAGATTGCGGATGTAGCGAAATCTTCCATCTGTCACTGTCCGGGAGGGGTAGTATTCATCGGGCGCAGGTCCGTGGGCGTTGTGTTGTGAAAAAATAAAGTTATGCCCTGATGACTTCGTTTTTCCTTCCAGCAATTTACGCAATGAAACTCCCTGAACAGTTGCAGGAATTTCGATCCCGGCAAAATCCAGCACTGTTGGCGTCAAATCGATATGGCTGGCCAGTTCCGGAGTTTGGATACCGGCGGCTATTCCGGGACCAGTGACAGACAAAGGAACATGTACACCCCAGTCGTAGGTCGTAGCCTTCGCACGGTGATAACAAAATCCCTGGTCACTGGTGTAAATGATGATGGTATTGCCGGCCTGGCCTGATTCATTTAATGCTTTAAGCACCTCTCCTACCACGGCATCGGCATGCTCTACCGTACTCAGATATTCTGCATAATCTTCGCGGGTTATTTTCGTATCGGGCCAGTTGGGCGGAACCTGAACATCGCTGGGGGAAACTTCAGGCCAGCCCGACTGATTGATATGTGCACGGAAAGGCCTGTGGGTGTTATCGATGTTTACCTGCAGAAAGAAGGGCTGGTCATTCGCTTTGCTGAGGAAATCAGCTGCTGCATTGTACATTGACAAAGGCTTAAACCCAGTCGGATAACGATGATGATATGGGTATTTCCAGGGAGGGCTTAAATGGAATTTACTTGTTATCCCGGTTTTGTACCCCTTTGCATTCAGCAGTTCAATGAGAGTAGGAAGGTCTTCATGCACCCCAACCGGGTCTATTTTGGTAGATTGCCGCCCAAACTGAACTTCAG
>CAYMXK010000301.1:0-6003 GCA_964393915.1 uncultured Prolixibacteraceae bacterium | reverse complement strand
ATATTTTATGCATCAGACCGTGACTTAAAATTAAATATCTGGAAATACAATACCGTTTCCAGGCAACATGCACAGGTCACTTTTCATAAGGATTTCGATGTGATGTGGCCTTCGGGTAGCAAAGGCCAGATAGTTTATGAAAACGGAGGTTATTTGTATAAACTCAACCTGACCACCGGAGTTTCGGAAAGAGTTAAGGTAAATATCCATTTCGACAATCCCAACCTGGTCGCTTATTATAAAAATGTCAAAGATGACATTCATAGTTTTGCAGTCTCACCAACAGGGAAAAGGGCACTTTTCGATGCGCGCGGAGATATCTTTTCCGTTCCGGCAGAAAACGGAATAGTCGAAAACCTGACAGAAACACAGGGAGTAAGGGAAATTTTTCCGGCATGGTCACCCGATGGCAAATACATCTCCTATTTTTCAGACGCCACCGGCGAATATGAAATCTACCTGCTCGAAAACAGGAAAGGCGCTCAGCCACGTCAACTCACCAGCAATTCAAGTGCCTGGAAATACCAGCCGGAGTGGTCACCCGACAGTAAATACCTGGTTTATTCCGACCGCACAATGAAGCTTTGGTTACTCGATGCGGAAAGCGGTCGCCAATTGGAAATCGACAGCGCGGTAGCTTCTGAAATACGCCATTATGCCTTTTCTCCTGATTCGGAATGGATTACCTATCCGAAGGAAGGCAGCAACGGACAAGCTTCCGTATGGGTGTATCACATTCCATCTGCAAAAAAAATGCAACTGACCGACAACACCTTCTCCGACGGTTCTCCGGTTTTCTCCCTGTGTGGTAATTACCTCTTCTTTACTTCCAACCGGGATTTCAACCTGTCGTTTTCGAGTTTTGAGTTTGACTATCTCTATAACCGGGCCACCCGCCTGTACGCTATGGTGCTGAAAGCTGATGGTCCCGGGCTTTTAAAGGATAAAAATGATGTGGAACCTGTAAAAGAGGAGAAGAGTACAGATAAGAAAGAGGATGCCGGTAAGAAACCTTCAACCGAGCCGGCAGACAAAGAGGTAAAGGTACGTATCGATGCGGAAGGCATCAATAGCCGGATTGCAGCCCTGCCCGGGGATGCCGGCGATTACAGGATTGTAGCTTCTGTTGACGGCGGCCTGTTGTACATCTCAGGAGGAAAACTCATGCGCTACAATATTGCTGAAGAGAAGCACGAAGAGATAATGGAACGTGTCATGATGGCAATTCCGACTGCTGACGGTAAATTGTTCATGTACCGGTCAGGGAGTGATTATGGTATTGCCAAAATTGCATCCGGACAGAAACCAGGTACAGGCAAACTCAACCTCGATGCGATGGAAATGAAGATTGATCCGCGTATGGAATGGGAACAGATTTACGCAGACGGCTGGCGTATATTCAGGGACTACTTTTATGTTGACAATCTTCACGGAGTGGACTGGAAAGAGATGAAAACCCGTTACAGTGCCATTTTGCCTTATGCCGGGCATCGTGCTGATGTGGACTACATCCTGAATGAAATTGTATCAGAAACCAATGCCGGGCATGCCTATGTGGATTGGGGTGATATTAAGAGAGTTAAACGCGTGGACACTGGTTTGCTGGGGGCTGTTCTTGAAGCGGATGAAACCGCAGGCCGGTACAAAATTGTAAAAATATTTGAAGGGGAGAACTGGAACCCCGCCCGCAGGTCTCCGCTGACTGAACAGGGAGTTGACGTCAAAGAAGGTGACTATCTTCTGAAAATCAATGGAAAGGAGGTCACCATCAACGATAATCCTTACCTGTTTCTTGAGAATACCCTGGGTAAAAGGGTGGAGTTGACTGTATCCAGCCAGCCGGGTGGGGCAGGGGAGCGCACTTCGGTGATCAAACCCATTGCAAGTGAGCTTGAGCTGATGTATTTCGACTGGGTGAACGAACGACGGGCATTGGTCGACAAATTATCTGACGGTCGAATCGGTTACATCCACGTTCCCAATACTTCGCAGGACGGAAACAGGGAGTTGTTCAGGGGGATTTATGCCTACCACGACAAAGAAGCGCTGATTATTGACGACCGCTACAATGGGGGTGGGTTTATACCCGACCGGATGGCTGATCTGCTCGATCGTAAAACACTGGTTTACTGGCATCGGAATGGCCTACAGCCCAGTAAGGCACCCAATATTGCACATGACGGACCTAAAGCGATGCTTATCAACGGGTATTCCTCATCAGGAGGCGATGCCTTCCCTTACTTTTTCAAAAAAATGGGCTTGGGGAAACTCATTGGAACCCGCACATGGGGCGGCCTAATAGGTATTTCCGGAAATGCACGCCTTGTGGATGGGGGTTATATATCGGTACCACGTTTTGGTATCTTCGACGAGAACGAAGATTGGATAATTGAAGGCATTGGTGTTTATCCGGATATCGAGGTGGTTGACCGTCCCGAACAACTGGTGAAAGGCATCGATCCGGGTATTGAAAAGGCCGTGGAGGTATTGCTCATGGAACTTAAGCAAAAACCTGCGCGTAAAGTGAATGTACCGGCCGCTCCCGACAGATCGGGCTGGATTGAAAAGGAGATCAGGTAAATAATAACTAACATAATAATAAATTGAAAAAAATGAAAAAGATCAGCAGTCTGCTAATTGCCGTGCTTGCAATGATTTTCCTCCTTGGATGTGGCAGCCAAAAGTCAAAGGAGGGTGAATGGATACAGTTGTTCAACGGAAAAGACCTTGAAGGATGGACACCCAAAGTCAGGGGATTTGAACTGGGTGTTAACTTTAAAAACACCTTCAGGGTGGAAGAGGGGTTACTCAAAGTAAGATACGATGAGTATGAAGATTTTGACAACCGCTTTGCCCATCTTTTTTATAAAGATGAGTTTTCCCACTACATCATCCGCGTAGAATACCGCTTTGTCGGTAATCAGGTACCAGGAGGTCCCGGATGGGCTTTCCGGAACAATGGAATTATGATTCATGGGCAATCAGCTGAATCGATGGAAGTTGAACAGAATTTCCCCACCTCCATAGAGGTGCAGTTATTAGGTGGAGATGGTGCAGCAACCAGATCAACTGCCAACCTGTGCACCCCCGGCACCAATGTGGTGTTTGATGGTAACCTGCACCTGGATCACTGCAAAAATTCAACTTCTGATACTTTTCATGGTGACCAGTGGGTGACTGTGGAGATTGAAGTCCACGGAGGCGAGGTAATCCGCCATTTCGTGAACGGAGTGCAGGTTATGGAATACAATCAGCCTCAGTTGGACGAACGCGACGGAACTTATGCGAAACTCCTGCCTGCCAGTGGTGACAAGATTCTTCACAAGGGAACTATTTCACTTCAGGGAGAAAGCCATCCAACAGATTTCAGAAAGATTGAACTTAAAGTGCTGCAATAGCCTAAGTGACAATAAGACATTAAGTGACCGAAAGAGCCTGATTGGTGGTTTTACCCCATTCAGGCTCTTTTTGTGATCTTCTAAATATAAGTCCTCTCTGATTAGTCAAAAAGAATAAAATGACATCACGAAGACGCTTAGTTGCACAAAGTGCTGAATGTCAATTAAATAATCTTGGTGAATCCTTTGTGTCTTTGTGCCTTGGTGGCAGAAAAAGGCTTTTCGGAACAGGCTCAAATATCTAATGTATCATAAACGACCACCTTATTCCACAGATGTTTGTTCTCCTCTACAAATTTAACATGTATCGGATCCACCTGGTAGGCATTCTGTCCCTTCTGTGAATCAAAGAAGGTAATCATTGAGTAGGTGTAGGAATGATCAACCACATCGCGGCTTTCAGTTCCAGCTGGAACTCCCACATGACTGAACTTGATGGTTTCAACCTTCAGTAAATCGTTCAGGGCCTGCTCAAACTGTTTCCTGACTGCCGGGTTTTTGGGCTCTTTCAGCCAGAAAAATACATGGTGAACCAGGGCTCCGGTAAGTTTTATGCCATTGGCATCAGCCTTTTTTACAAAAGGATTGAAAGCAGCCAGAGCAACAACTGCTGACAGTTTTTTGAGAAATGTACGTCTTTTGTTCATGGATATAATTTTATAATGGTTTGACGAATTTGCACAAGCCGTTGGAGCAATCCTTCGAGAAGGTCTAGAGGCAGCATGTTGGCACCGTCTGATTTTGCCTTGCCTGGTTCAGGATGGGTTTCAACAAACAGGCCGTCAACCCCTACCGCAATTCCGGCACGGGCAATGGTCTCTATCAGCTGAGGCTTACCACCGGTCACACCAGTGGATTGGTTGGGCTGTTGCAGTGAATGGGTGATGTCGAGTACAACCGGGCAGTTGTTGGCCTGCATCTCCGGAATTCCGCGATAATCAACCAATAAATCCTGGTAGCCAAAGGAAACCCCCCTTTCGGTTAGAATTATCCGGTCATTTCCACTCTCACGTACCTTGTCAACTGCAAATTTCATGGCCCCCGCAGATAAAAACTGTCCCTTTTTGATATTCACCACCCTGCCGGTTTTTGCCGCAGCAACCAGTATGTCGGTCTGGCGGCACAGAAATGCCGGGATTTGAAGTACGTCAACATATTGCGCAGCCATGTCAGCCTCTTCTGCGGAATGAATATCGGTTACTATTGGCAAATCAAATGTTTCACCAGCTTTTCGAAGGATTTTTAATGCTTTTTCGTCCCCGATTCCGGCAAAGGAATCGAGACGCGACCGGTTTGCCTTTCTGTAAGATCCCTTAAATATAAAGGGAACCTGCAACCTGTTGGTAATGTCTGCAATACGTTCTGCAATATCCATGGCCATTTGCTCTCCTTCGATTGCGCATGGTCCGGCCATCAGGAAGAAATTGCCCGATACAGCGTGTTTCAATTTATCGATATTTATTATCATGGTGATTTTAAAAACAATATTCAGTGCGACAAATATTGTGAACTTATTTGGTATTCATCGACATATAACTGCAAATTTAAGAGAAGTATATAAATACCGTGTGAAGAATCAGAAAATCCTGAGAAAGTTCAAAATCTTTTACCCCACCAGGCACGCAGCCTTTCCAGGATTTTGCTTTCTGTTGCATTGTTTTGGGGATGGTAAAACCGTTCTTTTTTAATTGTCTCCGGGAGGAAATCCTGTTCAACAAAATTCCCATCGTAGGAGTGGGCATATTTGTAATTCTCTCCGTATCCAATCTCCTTCATCAGCTTGGTTGGAGCGTTTCTGATGTGCAAAGGTACCGGAAGATCCCCTGTTTTTCTGACCATTTCGAGTGCAGCATCAATGGCGGCATAGGCTGAATTGCTTTTCGGGGATGTTGCCAGATAGATGGTACATTCAGAAAGGATAATCCTTGATTCAGGATGTCCGATCTGGTGTACCGCATCGAAAGTGCTTTTTGCCAGCAGCAAAGCATTCGGATTGGCCAGGCCGATATCTTCAGCCGCCAGTATTACCAACCTGCGCGCAATAAATTTCACATCCTCCCCGCCTTCAATCATCCGGGCCAGCCAATAAACAGCGGCATCCGGATCACTTCCCCTCACGCTTTTGATGAAAGCCGAAATGATGTCGTAGTGCATTTCACCCTGTTTGTCGTAGGTAGCGAGGTTTCGTTGCAACCGTTCGGTTACAATTTGGTTGGTAATCTCTACCTCCTGCTTCTCTTCGGCATTAACGACAAGTTCGAGCACATTAAGCAATTTTCTGGCATCACCGCCTGAGAAACGCAACAACGCTTCATTTTCTTTAATTGTTATCTCTCTGTTTTTCAGTTCAATATCATTGGTAAGCGCTACATCCAGTAATTTTAGAAGATGGGCTTTATCGAGCGATTGCAACACATAAACCTGGCATCTTGAGAGCAAAGGTGTGATAACTTCAAAGGAGGGGTTCTCGGTCGTCGCTCCAATTAGCGTTATAATCCCTGACTCAACAGCCCCAAGGAGGGAGTCTTGCTGTGATTTGCTGAAACGGTGGATTTCATCAATAAACAGGATAGGGTTGGGGCGGTTAAAGAACTGTTGTTTATGA
>CAYMXK010000300.1:0-6069 GCA_964393915.1 uncultured Prolixibacteraceae bacterium | reverse complement strand
TGGAGTGCGATACCTGCTTATGTCATCTCAAGAAGAATTTGCGGGATTGAAGCCCTGGAGACTTCATACCGGAGAATACAAATTAAACCTCAACCTGGTGACCTTCAATGGGCAAAAATTAAACATCCAACCATCAGAGGAAGTGTGGTGGTCGATTTTAAGAATAGCAACGATGCGTTTTCGATGAATGTAACAATTCCACCCAATTGTCAGGCAGATGTCTATATTCCGTTAAAATCTTCCGGGTCTTCCCTGCAACATAACGGTAATGCAATTCAGGCAGAAGAAGTTGAAACTCATTTGCTGGTAAAGGATGTGGGACCGGGCACTCATGTTTTTGAATTAATAAAATAAAAAGTTTTAAATGAATTTTAGAAAAGTTTTTCACCTGTTTACTTCGGGGTTCATTATGCTGACCTTAATCAGCGCATGCATGCTGTATTCATGTAACACAGAAGACCGGAATATACTCATAAAAGATCAGTTTTATCCGCTACCGGCCGGTACAGTTAAACTCGATGGCTTCTTCGGGGAGTACATCCAAAATTCCATTAATCAGTGGAACATGGGTGACCTGCCATATGATCAGTTTGTGGATTTTTTCAGGCATGGCAGACCTCAGTTTGCATTGGGTGAAATGTGGGGGAAGGCGGTACGTTCGGGCTGCATGTTTTACCGTTACAACAATGACCCGCAACTCAGACAAATAATGGATGAAACGGTAAAAGATCTGCTTACAACCCAAAGAGAAAACGGAAGTATCAGCTGTGTGGAAATTGATAAACAACCGGAAGAGAGCGAATTGTGGGAAAGAAAATATGTGATGCTCGGGCTGGAGGAATACTATGAGTGGGTCAACCCCGATCAGGAGGTTCTGGATGCCTTGATTAAGCAGGCAGACAACATCATTTCAATCATAGGACCTGCACCCAAAACAGAAATTGTGGATGTTGGATGGAGTGCCACCAACATAGGACATGAACCCTGTCATATTGAATCGGGAACACTCCTGGAGCCTTTCATGAGATTGTATAAGTGGACCGGTGAGAAACGCTACCTCGATTTTGCAACCTATATCATTGAATCGGGCGGAACCAAACACCACAATGTTTTCGAGAATGCATTGAATAATGTGGATCCCTGGAAAATGGCAGGGCATTATCCCAAAGCATATGAAATGATGTCCCTCTTTGAAGGGTTGGCAGAGTATTACAGAGTTACCGGTGATCCGCAACATAAAGAGATGTTGTTGAATCTGTTTCACAATATCAGCACCAAAGAGATCACTATCATTGGCAATGGAGGATCTGATCTGCCCTATCATCCCAATGTTGCAGGTGAAGCATGGGGAAATACTGCACTGGAACAGACCAATCCTGACATCTCCCGTATGATGGAGACCTGCGTGGGGGTTACCTGGCTGAAGCTCTGCAGCCAGTTGCTGCGCCTTACGGGAGATCCAACCATTGCGGACTACATCGAGAAATATGCTTACAATGGGCTAATAGGGGCGATGAAGCCCACCGGGGATGGATTCAGTTATGTGAACCTGCTCAATGGTACCAAGGTCAATGATCACGGATGGGGCTGGAAATTTGACAGCCTGCATGTGACCTGTTGCAACCTCAACGGGCCGATGGGTTTGGCATATATCCCCTACGTGGCGGTCATGAATTCGGAAAGTGGTCCGGTAATCAACCTCTATAATCAGGGAAATGTTCAATTTGAAACCCCACGAAAAAGATCAGGGACAATCGCCATTGAAACAGATTATCCCATTTCGGGCGATATCCGTTTCAACGTGACCCTGAAAAAAGCTGAGGAGTTCACAATACGTTTCAGGATTCCCGGATGGAGTGAAAAGACGGAGATGATGGTGAACAATGAAAAGATTGCGGTCACTCCGGGCACTTATGCAGAGATAAACCGCAAATGGGAACCGGGTGACAGGGTTTCTCTTTCACTGGATATGAGATGCAGGGTCATAGATGCTCCTCATGGCAGTAACCGGGCAGGGGACAATTTCCAGGCTGTGGTATATGGTCCCGTCGTACTGGCAAGGGACGAAAATATTGAGAGCAACTACAACGATGCTGTCATTCTGCAGGCTGAAAAGGGATTTATCCGGGCCATACAAGAGAAACCGTTGTCAGATAAAATTAATCTGCAATTCTCTGTACCTGTGGAAGAGGGAAAATATATTACGATGATAGATTATGCGTCGGTGGACAACTGGAATAATGGTAAACATGTCTGTACATGGCTTCCCAAAAAACCCAATAAAGTAAATTAGTATTTAATTTAACCGTTAACGGTAAAGCAATTCAGGGAAGTGAAAAGTCTTTTGCTGGCGAAGGATGTTGAACAGGGCACTCATTTTTTTGGAAAAAACGAACAAATAAATTATAGTTATGATGAACTTTAAAAGCAGCAACAGGTATTTAATTTTAATGATTATACTCCTCGTTTTGAGTAGTTGCAGTAAAGTCGCCGATCCTTACGGAACGGTATTCAATGTCTCCTACGACCAGTTGAAACAGGAATTTTTATCACCTCCGGATGATGCCGGAATCAGGGCTTACTGGTGGTGGTTAAACAGCAATGTAACAAAAGACTGCATCACAAAGGATCTTGAAGCGATGAAGACCAATGGTTATGGAGGTGCAATTATTTTTGATGCGGGTTCGTCTAACTATAGCGTAGCGCGTAAAACTGAAGCCGGGCCAGCATTTTTATCTGAAGAGTGGCTTGACCTCTTCTCCCATGCAGTGAAGGAGGCTGATCGCCTGGGGTTGGAGCTTTCCATCAATGTGCAAAGTGGATGGAATCCCGGCGGGCCTTCGGTTACCCCGGAAAATGCCATGAAAAAAATAGTCGTTAGCGATACTTTGGTTTCAGGGCCGGGGAAATTTGACCATGCGCTGCCTGATCCGGTTTTCCGTAATTTGATTAAAGATGTGAAGGTTTTAGCAGTTAAAAGCCTTACAGATTCCATATCTCAGGCTTCTCAGATAAAACATTTCGGAATTAAATCCCTGAATCAGGGCATTGGTTGGAAAGGGATTTACCCTCTGCACCTGCTGCGTGAAACCCAGGAAGGGTCTGAAATGGCACTATCTGGTGAGGATGTAATGGATATTACGGAATATTTCAGCAATGAAAAGCTCCAATGGGATATTCCTGCCGGGAACTGGAATATTCTCCGTTTTGTAATGACCAATACCGGGGCAATGGTTTCCACAGCAAGCGATGGCTGGGGAGGGCTATCCCTGGATCACCTGAATAAGAATGCGTTGAAGCAATTCAACGACGATGTCATATCCAGGTTAATCCAGACATCACAAGCCGCAGGAAACTCTTTGAAATTTATCCATACCGACAGCTGGGAAATGGGGGTGGCCAACTGGACGGATGATTTTATGGAGAAATTTAATTTGATACATGGTTATGACATGACACCTTATCTGCCCGTTTTATCCAACCGGATAGTTGGCAGCAGGGATATTTCGAACCGGTTTCTTCATGATTTTCGCCGGACGGTGGCCGATCTCGTGGCCGGTGAATTTTATAAACCTTTCAGTGAAATCGCATACGAAAACAGTATGTTCACCCATCCTGAATCCGGCGGGCCCCATTCTGCCCCAATCGACGCCATCCAGAACATGAAATACAATGATGTGCCGATGGGAGAGTTTTGGGTACGGTCAAACACCCACCGCGTGGCAGATGCCGAGCGGCTGGCAGTAAAACAAAGTGCCAGTGCGGCTCATATTTACGGTAAACGCTTTATCGCTGCTGAAGGGCCGACCAGTATTGGACCGCAATGGGAACGTCCTCCCAAAGATTGTAAAAATGTTATTGACCGCATTTTTTGTTCCGGAGTTAACCGGATCGTGTGGCACACATTTACCGCTTCTCCCGATGAGTATGGTGAACCCGGCAACTCCTATTTTGCAGGAACCCATCTGAACAGGCATGTAACCTGGTGGAATGAAGCAAAAGCTTTCATTGAATATATGAACCGCGCCTCCTCCATGCTGTCACAAGGTTTGTTTAAAGCCGATGCCCTGTACTATTATGGTGACGATTCTCCCAACTTTGTTTTTCTAAAGGAAGAAGTTACCGATCTGGGGAAAGGATATGACTGGGATAAGTGCAGTTACGATATATTGCAGGAGAAAGTAAAAATTAGTAAAGGCCGCATTACACTGCCCGATGGAATGAGTTATTCAATTCTGGTTCTACCCAATGAAAAGGCTATCAAGGCTGAACTCCTTGTGAAACTGCAGGCACTGGTCAGGCAGGGAATGATACTGGTGGGGCCAAAACCGGAAAAGGCTACAGGACTTAGAAATTATCCGGATTCCGACAACCTGGTAAAATCTATTGCAGATGAAATGTGGGGAAGTATCGACGGCAAGAATGTTACGATGAATAACTTCGGAAAAGGGAAAGTATTCTGGGGAATTACTCCCGGTGATGTTTTGCAATCACTGAATATCCAGCCTGATTTCGATTTCCAGAGTAACTATCCCGACGCCCATCTGGATTATATTCACCGTTATACAGCATCCGAAGATATCTACTTTGTGGTCAACCGTTTGGCACGACATGGAATTAACGATATGCAATACCGCTACCTTACTGATTTACCCGACAGGTATGAGGAAGTGGTTTGCAAATTCAGGGTGACAGGTAAAGTACCCGAACTTTGGAATCCTATGACCGGTGAAATCAGGGAAATAGCTGTATACTATGAAGAAAACGGCTGCACCCATATTCCACTGCATTTTGAACCGGAAGGCTCTTTGTTCATTGTTTTCAGAGATTCAAAACAAAACAAACACATTCAGAAAATTGTAAAAGATGGTGTGAATGTATTCCCGGAATTGAATCTGCCCGTTTCTGAATTTCCCTCTTTCAATATTTACAGGGAAAACAGTGTGGTTACTTCAGAAGTTCTTCATCCGGGAGACTGGCAATTACACTGGTCTGATGGCTCGGTTTCTAATTTCAGTGAAAAGGAACCGAAATACTCAAGATCGATTGACTCTCCCTGGAGTGTTACATTCGACAAACATTGGGGTCCTCAGGAAGAGTTAACCATGGATAGTTTAAAATCATGGAGTGATTCGCCGGATGAAAGGATTAAATATTATTCGGGCTCTGCAGATTATTCCAACTCCTTTTCATTGAGCAGTGAGGAAACAAAAGACAAAACAATTTATCTTGATTTGGGAAATGTTCAGGAAATAGCCTCGGTAAAAATCAATGGTGAAGATGCCGGGATTGCATGGATTGCGCCGTTTGTGCAGGATATAACTCCATATGTTAAGGAAGGACAAAACAATTTGGTGATTACTGTAACCAACTCCTGGGTTAACCGATTGATAGGCGACAGCTACCTGCCTGCAGAAAAGCGCAATACAAGAACAAATGTTGTTAAATTTGAGGGAGATAACAAAGAATCATTTATCCGTAAATCGGGATTAACCGGGGATGTGAAACTGATCATCTCAAAGAGAAAAGAAATAAAAAATTAGAGCCCACTACGAAAAGTTAAATTATTTTTTTGCCACGAAGGCACCAAGGCACCAAGAAACACAAAGTGTTGAATAACAGTTTAATAATCTTGGTGATTCCTTTGTGTCTTTGTGTCTTGGTGGCAGAAATGTCTTTCCGGCACAGGCTCAAATTATAAAAAAGGAAAATGATATGTATTTTACAAAAAAGGTTTTAATAGGATTGGTTTACCTGGCAGGGTTGAGCCTCTTTTTGCTGCAGGCAAAAGCGCAGGATGCGCCAACATACCATCCATCTGTTCCAAAGCCCACCCTCAGTAACGTCAGCTATGGTGAACATGAGCGGCACGTCCTGGATTTCTGGAAGGCAGAATCAGGTTCACCAACTCCTCTGGTATTTGTTATCCACGGAGGGGGTTGGAGCGGAGGCGAAAAGGAGAGGGTGGATCGCTTTGCCGATGTCAGCCGCTTGCTCGATGCCGGAATTTAGGTTGTGGCAATTAACTACCGGTTGATGTAGCATATTGAGGGCAGCGGGATCATGCCG
>CAYMXK010000299.1:0-6113 GCA_964393915.1 uncultured Prolixibacteraceae bacterium | reverse complement strand
AGTTCGTAGCTGAGGATCAGCTTCATCTCCCGCGATCCGCCAACTGCAGCAAGCGGGTTTCCCGATGCGATGGCTCCAGTTATAAATGTAAGCGATGGTATGGTAAGAAGGTAAAAGATCACAAACAGGTCGCCTTTAAACCCTGTATTGATATTAAAAAGTGGCAGCATGATGAAAACGCCGGCCATGGTGGCTCCGAAAACCGCGAATACAGGTGCCATCAGAAAAGTGATTTTTGAACCATGTTTGGGCAGTATGATTTCCTTGACCAGCAAAAGTTTGAAAAAATCGTAGAAAGGCTGAAGAAGGGGAGGGCCAATCCGAAATTGCACCCGTGCGGTCATCTTCCGGTCAAACCACGATAAGAAGGCTCCCGTTACACCTGAGAACAGGAGGCCGGGGAAAATGAGGAAGTAAAACAATAGTTCTCCCATTGGGTTCTGTTTTACGGTTTATTTGAGTCCCACAAGTAGTCCTTTATCAGCACTTTTCCGTTGAGCCTGTAGATATGTGCGGCAGGATCTTCATCCATGTCCACTATTGTTACGGCTCCCTCGGGACTGGCTTTGATAAACTGACTGGTTTGGGTATTGTCGCTCAGATCGAAAATATTTGTTTTGTCAGCTTTAAATTGGAAAAAATCGGTCATCATGGTACCGAACGGGCAAATTACCACACAGGATTTGCAAGATATACAAAGGTTTATGGCCCTCGAGATAATTCCATCGCTGTCTTTCTCCAGTGCATCTGACGGGCAAACGGCAATACAGGGGGCATCTTCACATTTGCGGCAGGTAAACCTGAAAATGGCGAGTTCCCTTAAGGTTTTCAGTCCCTCAAGGTTAATACCGGGGTAGAAAACTGCTTCTGCAGGTGACTGGTTGTTGTCTAACCCCGACCTGTATCTGGCCAAATCTATCAATATTGCTTTTGCCATATCAGTTCCATATATCGGGTTGTTCCTTTATCTCGTCATACGTAAAAACCGGTCCATCCTTGCATACGAAGTACTTTCCCATCATGCAATGCCCGCATTTGCCCAATCCACACGACATATTCTTTTCCATTGAGAGGTATATGTCGTGTTCGGGGTAACCCATCTCGAGGAGTTTCAGGGTGCCATACTTCATCATTACGGGAGGTCCGCAAACCACGGCCACTGAATTGGGAATGTCCATCTTTACCTGGTCGAGTAACACAGTGGCCACGCCAACCGATTCTGTCCAGGTTTCATCAGGGACATCGACACTGCGCAGAACCTGGAATTTCGGCGTATTCCTCAGTTCTTCTATGTAGGGTTTGTAAATGCAATCTTCAGGAGTTTTTGAACCGTAGCAAAGAATTACCTTTTTAAGTTTACCGGAAATGGCAATCAGATTGTACAACAGTGACCGGATGGGCGCAAATCCGCAGCCTCCCCCAAGAATCAGCACTTCCTTGCCTGAGAATTGCTCTATCGGGTAACCCCTTCCGAAAGGTCCCCTAATGCCCATGTAATCGCCGGGCCGTAGGTTGTGCATGTACTCGGTCACATAGCCGGTTTTCATTACCGTTACTTCGAGCTGATCGGTAACCAGGGGTGAAGAGGAGGGGGTAAAGGGAGCTTCTCCGATGCCATCGACCGTCACTTCAATAAATTGACCTGTACCAAAGGAGAATGACTTTTCGGGTACCAGTACAAAAGTTTTGATGAGGGGCGATTCCTCGATCACCTTCACCAGTCTGGCCTTTAACGGCCTGTAAATATTTTCTCCGTTTGTGCCCATGAATGCCTAATTGGTCAGTTCCATGAATAATTCATTTTTATTGATTTTGCCTATGCAGGTTTCGATGCACCTTCCACATCCGGTGCAGGCAATGGATTTGAATTTCTCGGGTTTCCAGACATATTTGCACATGTACCTGTTGCGAAAGCGAACAAACAGCCGGCCCAGGGCATCTTCCCCACCAGCTACCCTTTCGAATCCGGGATATTGGCAGGCATCGAGCTGCTTCACCTTTGCAAAGCCAGGTTTGTCTATCAGGAGAAAGCAGCTGCATGTCGGGCAGATGGTCGCGCAGGCACCACAGGAAACGCATTGGATAGCATATTTTTTCCAGATTTCCTCCCCCGCGGTTTTTACCAGTTCTCCGGTTGTATGATAATCAGGTAATGATTTGTGGAATTTCTCAATTGTCCTGACTGTTTCCATACGTTTTTGTACGATTTCCTTTAATATCGGTGAATCCGGTCCTACAATCTCCCGGGGAATATTAAATTCCCTGACAAAGCTGTCACCCTTTTCAGAAAAGACTGACAAGAGAACCTGGTCATTTATAACTGCGATAGAAATATCTCCGTTCCCATCCGGATAGGGATTTACCCCATAGGTTGTGCAATGGCAATGTTCCTGAACGCCAAAACAATCGGAGGTGATAAGGAGCGTGTTGTTGCGCTTGTTCAGGTAAAACCGATCAGTATAGTCTTTGTCCAGATATATTTCATCCAGAATTTTCAATGCTTCGAGGTCACAGTTGGGTGCTCCGATTATTATTCGCTTTCTTGGAGTGGAAGAACTTTGGGTCACGTTCTCTTTAACAGGAAGGAAAAAATTCTTTAATGGCGTAACCGGTTTGGGAATGTTGTAGGCAATGAAAGGAATTGATCCTATGTCCAGGAGTTCATAATCCTGCCAAAAATCGTTTTTTACCGATGCAAAAACATCATACGAAACAATAATTTGTTCCAATGTTTTATCCCAACTTGCCCGATCAGTGTGGTAATATTGCATAATTGTGATAAAAGACACAATAAAATTAGACTATTTATTATGCAATGTCAAGGTATAAGGGTGGAAAATTTTGTGATTTATATTATTGTAATTCATATATCATTGTAAATAAGATATATATATAATTTGTTTTTTAAAATTAAATCATCTAACTTGCATAATGGGAAAAGATAAATATATTAAATTGTGAAACCTATCACAAATAAAATCGTAAAAAAAAACAGTCTCAAGCGATTGTTTCTCTACCGGATATGTCTCATCAGATTGAAAAAAATGGGTGTAACCCGGATTTTTTCGTACACCCTGGGCAATGAGACAGGAGTTTCACCGGAGCAGGTAAGGAAGGATTTTTCGGAATATAAGATAAGAGGCAAACAGCGGGGAGGTTATGAAATTGATGTTCTTTTAACCGAGCTGGAGATCATTCTTCGCCATACAGGCATGATGAACACCATTCTTGTGGGCATGGGCAACATCGGACAGGCGCTTGCCAGTTATAACTGGTTGAATCAGAGAAATATAAATATCGTGGCAACGTTTGATATCGATCCGCAGAAATATAGGAAACGGTCGGAAACGGCCATATATCCGATGAACAGACTGGCGGAGATTATCTCACGTTTCAGCGTGAAAGTTGCCATTATCGCTGTGCCGGAGATTTCTGCCCAGGAGGTTTGTAATCAGCTTGTTGTGGCAGGTATAAGTGGTATAGTAAATTTTGCCCCGCTAATTCTGAAAACCCCACAGGATGTAATCGTAAACAATGTGAATTTATACGATGAAGTGGAAAGTGTTTTTTACTGGGTTGAGAACGAGGGTAAAAAAAATGACTCTTAACCTGGTTTATTGTCTCGGGGGTGTCAAAACGGAAAGTTGAATAACGACTAACAAGACGATAATTCTGAAAAGGGCAAAATATCAAAAAGGGGTACGAAATATGGATCAGGGGTTTGGTGCAGGGGGTTGGTTTCAGGCCTTTTGTATACAGGCTTGCCGGTAATTACAACCTGAAGGGGAAGGTTCGTAACGCCCCGGGAGGGGTGGTAATTGTTTGTTCCTCGGAGGATGAGATTATCCGGAAATTCTCAAACGATATGCTCCATCTGGCACCTGCGGCTTCTTTCATTAAGTCTCTCTTCGTCAGGGAGATACCGGTTAATGGATTTGCTGACTTCTCTATAGATGAGAGTGATATTGCCGGTTCGGGAATTACGGAAATAAGTCCCGACATTGCTGTTTGTGATGCTTGTATTGAAGATATGCATCAACAGCCCGAAAGGATCGGTTATCCATTTATCAATTGTACCAATTGCGGTCCACGGTTCTCCATCGTGACGGATTTGCCCTATGACAGGGCCAGCACCACCATGAACAGCTTTGTGATGTGCCCCTCCTGTACCCGAGAATACAAAGATATTTCCGACAGGCGGTTTCATGCCCAGCCGGTCGCCTGCAACTTTTGCGGGCCCGTCTGCCATTACCGGTCCGAATCAGGCGAGGTAACCGGCATTAACAATATTATAGGGAGAATATCCTTTGACATTGCTGAAGGAAGGCTTTTAACCATTAAGGGTATGGGCGGTTATCACCTGGTATGCGATGCTTTGAATGAGGCCGCAGTCAGGGAGTTGAGGCGCCGAAAACACAGGGACAACAAACCTTTTGCTGTTTTATTCCGCCATCTGGATGCCGTTAAGGAGTATTGTTTTATGAATGCTGCCGAAGAAGAAATTCTCTCTTCCTGGCGAAGGCCCATCGTTATTCTCCGGCAGCGAAAAGAGCTTGCTCCTGCAGTTAATGTTGGATTGAATACCATCGGTGCCATGTTGCCCTATATGCCTCTGCATTATCTTGTTTTCGAAAAGACAGCAGCTCCTGCCATAGTTTTTACCAGTGGAAATATATGCGGCAATCCCATAATCACAGATGACCAAGAAGCGGAGCAAAAACTATGGCCCATTTCTGATGCATTTGTCTCTTATGACCGTCAGATTTTTAACCGTACGGATGATTCAGTAGTGCGATTGGCGGGTGAAAAGGTGAACCTGATCCGCCGTTCCCGGGGCTATGTGCCCAGTCCCGTTGATCTTGACTGCAATGTTGATGGTATTCTGGCGCTTGGTGCTGAACAGAAAAACAGCTTCTGCATCGGCAAAGGCAACCAGGCTATCCCCAGTCAGTACATTGGTGACCTGAAGGGTTGGGAAACCTACTCTTTTTATACTGAAACAATCGGGAGATTCTCCAAATTGTATCGTTTTCAACCCGGGATGCTGGTCTGTGACCTGCATCCTGACTATCTTTCAACACAATATGCACATCAAATCTCCGCAGAGAGTGGGATCCCTCTGATTAAGGTTCAGCATCACCATGCCCACATTGCCTCCTGTATGGCTGAGAACCAACTGGATGAAAAGGTGATTGGTGTATGTTTTGATGGTGCGGGGTATGGTACCGACGGAAATACCTGGGGGGGCGAGATTCTGATCGCCGGCAGAGGTGGATTTCGCAGATATGCTCATTTTAGTTATGTTCCGATGCCTGGCGGAGATAAAGTAATAGCTGAGCCCTGGCGGATGGCCCTGGCTTATCTGCATAAATGCCATTCTGATTATAACTACTTGAGGCATCTTCCGGCTTTTAAAAACATTGATGCTTCCCAGTTGGAGTGGGTAGCACAAATGCTGGAGAAAGAGATCAATACTCCGCTAACCTCGAGTGTAGGGCGCCTTTTTGATGCCGTTGCTGCCCTGACAGGAATTTGTACCCATTCCACGTTCGATTCTGAAGCGGCAATGCGCCTGGAATCATTGGTGGTTGGGGGCGTGGAAGACCATTATCCCTTCGAAACAGGTGAAACCATATCTTGTGACGCAATGATGAATGCAATTGCCAGGGACCTGACCCATAAAGATTTGGCGGTAATTTCAACCAGGTTTCACAACACACTGGCCAGAATAATTGCTGATGTTGCCCTAAGCATACGGAATGAAACAGGTATTAACAAGGTGGTTTTATCCGGGGGCGTGTTTCAGAATTGTTACCTTCTCCAAAGAGCCTTGCTTTTGCTCAAGGGGCTCCGTTTCTTTACCTATACCCAGCAGCTGGTGCCAGCCAATGACGGTGGTATTTCCCTTGGACAGTTAATCGTTGCATCAAATAAGTATAAGATATGTGCTTAAGTATACCCGCTCAAATAATTTCGGTGGATGGTGATTTTGCCAGTGTATCGGTAGGAGGCGCAATTTACAGGGCCGGAATTCAGATGATCAGCAATCCGGAGGTTGGTGATTATGTACTTCTTCATGCTGGTTTTGCCATTCAGCGGATCAGTGATGAGGA
>CAYMXK010000298.1:4238-6117 GCA_964393915.1 uncultured Prolixibacteraceae bacterium | reverse complement strand
AAAATCCTGAATTTTTCGCGTGGCGGACTTGTAAATGGTGCAGACCTTGCCGATGCCATTGAAAGCGGGAAAGTTGCACGCTATGTCACTGACTTTCCGGATGAGGATGTCCTGAAAATGAAAAATGTGATCTGCATTCCCCACCTTGGCGCTTCAACGGAGGAGTCGGAAACCAATTGTGCCATTATGGCTGTTGACCAATTGCGCGAATATTTTGAAAACGGGAACATTATCAATTCGGTAAATTTCCCACAAGTGGATATGGAACGCAGTGATGGTGCCAGGGTAGTCGTTGCCAACCGCAACGTGCCTTATATGGTGAGCCAGATTACCAGTATCCTGAGCAATGCGGGAGCCAACATTCTGAATATGGTGAATAAAAACCGCAACGATGTGGCTTACAATATCATAGATATTGACCAGCCAACATTGGGAGAAGATGTCCACCAGAAGCTGCTGGCCATCGAAGGCGTTTTTATGGTCAGGTTTCTCTAAATATTGTGCCCCAAAATTATTAAAAACTATTATAAACTGAATAAAATATTTACAACATGAGTAAAGATCTGACAACGCTGGCAGCCGACAATATACGTATTCTTGCTGCCGCAATGGTCGAAAAAGCCAAATCGGGGCACCCCGGTGGCGCGATGGGCGGCGCTGATTTTATCAATATTCTCTACACTGAGTTCCTGAATTATGATCCATCAGATATGGAATGGCGCAACCGTGACCGCTTCTTCCTCGATCCGGGGCATATGTCCCCAATGCTCTATGGAGTTCTTTCCCTGGCAGGTTTTTATTCTATGGATGACCTTCGGAATTTCAGGCAATGGGGCAGCGTTACTCCCGGTCACCCCGAAGTGGATGTCCAACGTGGTGTTGAAAATACTTCCGGACCCCTCGGACAGGGTCATGCGATGGCGTTAGGCGCTGCCATAGCTGAACGGTTTCTGGCCGCCCGTTTTGGGAAAAACGTGGAGCATAAAACATATACATACATTTCCGACGGAGGTGTTCAGGAAGAGGTTTCGCAGGGTGTAGGCCGCATTGCCGGTTACCTTGGGCTGAGTAATCTCATCATGTTTTATGATTCCAACGATATCCAGTTGTCGACAAATACTGACGCTGTAACTGCAGAAGATACCGGAAAAAAGTATGATGCATGGGGCTGGAATGTGATTTCGATCAACGGTAACGATGCGGGGGAAATCAGGGCTGCCCTGAATAATGCCCTTTCTGAAAGCGAAAGGCCCACAATTATTATAGGCAAAACCATTATGGGCTTGGGGGCTGTAAAAGATGACGGAAGCTGCTTTGAGCGTCAGTGCGCTACCCATGGCATGCCTTTGGGCGAGGCTGGAGCCTCCTACGAAAAGTCTATTGCCAATCTCGGCGGTAATATTGAAAATCCTTTCGTGGTATTTCCTGAGGTTGAAAATCTATACCAACAGAGAAAAGATGAACTGATTAAAGCTGCCGCCGCCCGTAAAGAAGAAGAGGTAACCTGGGCCGCTGCAAATCCCGAACTTTTTGCAAAGCTTGAAGCCTTTTTCAGCGGTAAGGCTCCTAAGTTTGACTATGCTGCAATCGGACAAAAACCGGGACAAGCTTCACGTGCGGCTTCGAGTACTGTGCTTGCTGCTTTTGCCGGCAGTGTGGAAAACATGATCGTAGCGTCGGCTGACCTCTCCAATTCTGACAAAACCGATGGTTTCCTCAAGAAGACAACTGCATTCTCCAAAGGTGATTTCAGTGGTTCCTTCCTTCAGGTGGGCGTGTCGGAACTTACCATGGCCTGTCTAATGAACGGCATGGCTCTCCATGGCGGTGTAATTCCGGTTGGAGGTACTTTCTTTGTCTTTTCCGATTATATGAAACC